>NZ_JAUBTB010000030.1:0-79198 GCF_036704965.1 Microcoleus sp. F10-B2
TTCTAATGTCATATCACGCTATGGCAAACACTTCTCTAATCATAACGTACTCTGATCCTTTCCTTCAGGGCACTACCAGTAAATGGAACTGCTATTTTTATGTGACAGATGGCTGGAAAGTTTACCCAATTTTTGTTCCGGAGGGAGACCAAATTATTAGCAAAACTTATATGACAAGAGTTGAGGGTGAAAATACAAGACTCAGACATTACTTGGCTCGGCTAAAAAGAAAAACTCTTTGTTATTCTAAGTCGTCACAAATGCTAGGACATTCAATTAAATTACTAATTCATTATCTGAAATTTGGAGATATTCCAATTCCCCATCAAAATCCCAGAAATCATTTTCGGCTCCAATCTCGCATTTTTTCTCGTCTCATACCCTGATTCAGCAACGCCAATATAAAATATAAAATCTAAAATCTAAAATTAACTGACGAATACTGCATCAAGCAGTCTCGGACTTACTCTATCGACGAGAAACCCGGTTTCTTCCTAGACTTTTGGTTGCCCTGCTGCTTGTTTGGGGTAGAAAGCGGCTTGATGAGCGCAAGTCGGAGATTTGATCGAGCCGCATACTTTTGATAACTTTTCCAGCGGTAGCAGATCGCAAATTGCCAGCAAAAACTGCACCCCGTTTGGAGCCAGGGCAAGCGGATCTAAACTAAGCAGTCCGCGCAGGCGATCGCTTTTAGTGACGTTGTTGGATGTAATTTTGCGACAGCGGAGTCCGTACCGCCGGCAGTAACTCTTCCGGTTTCGTGCTTCGGTGGTGCGAGTAGCGCCATCCAAAAAAGCCAGCACTCAAAGCAACGGGCAACAAGCAAAGCATCAGGGCCACAGATTTTTTCAATCCCGGTTTTTTTAACGGTTTCTGAGTCCCTGCTGCGGTGCGATTTGCTTGGATCGCCGAACACTCAGGATTCGGTGAGTTCGATGAATTAGCACCGTCGGGTCGATCGTTCTGATGAACCCAATCCCTGCGATCTTTGAATTGGTCGGGAAAGTATTCCCAGACTTGGCCGTCAGAACTGTCTGACTTGTGAGATCGATTGGCGGGCATTGGCGGGTATTGGGCGATCGCCGAAAGCGAAGACGGTGCCTTCCATTCTGTACCCGCGACCGCCGGCTGCGTTCCCGACCCGATTATTTGCACCATAGAACCGGATGCCGCGCTGTGGGCTGGCGCGCCGGTCAGATAGCCGTCAAAGTCCGGGTGCTGGTAAAGAATAGGCAAAGCCCAGTATAACTGGTGAGAACCGTAGGCAGAAATTAGTCCGGCTCTGGCCCGGCTCAGGCTGAGATCGACTGGATAGCCTTGATTGAGGTTGCGGTAAAACAGCCGCGTCAGAGTCAGGGCTACATCGTCGGGGATGCTTTCTGCCATTGCTAGCACTGCCGGAATTCCCCGCTTGACTAAAGCTTCGGTTAAGTTGCGTTCCGGGCTGTCGTCCGCGAGGTCTGAGGGGTCGCCGTAGGCGCCGCGGCAGGAGTTGAACACGGCCATCTGAATACCGTTGTTAACGAGCAATCCAGCTAAGTCGTCGCCACTCAAGGTTTCGGTTAAGCCGGTGCGGCTGCTGACTAGGTAGAGTTCGCCACCTCTGGAACCTAAGTTGCTGTGACCTGCGTAGTGCAGGACTTGGTACTGTCCTTGTTCTAGGGCTTGGGTAAGCTGTTCTCGATCGGGCTGTTCGAGAATAGTCAGTTGAATTTCCGAGTGGGGGCTGTTTTTGAGGGGGTTAGCGGTGCGGTTTTGCAGTTCTTGTTGCAGGTGGAACACTTCTCGCTTGAGCTGCAAGCTGTCTCGATCGCCCGGAGAGGCGATCGCCATTAAAATTTTTAGCGGCCCGCTGCTGGGCAGTATCCGGGTTTGTTTGAACAAACTTGTACCTGGTTGGTAGCGGGAAAACACGACATCCGTGCCGGTTGCCAAAGGGCGATCGCCCGCGTGCAGAACTTCCCAGGGGAGCCGCGGCAAGCGCCGGCCTTTGAGTCCGAGCCGCAGTTGCAACACTTCTCGGCGGTGCTGGGCGATGCCTTGAGCGCAAGTCCAGCTATCGCGCAAGTTTCCTTGAAACAGCCCGCTGTATAATTGTTGCCCGAGGGCTACTAAATTCGGCGCACTGTTGTTTCCCGAACGGGAGAGGCCGCGACCGGCCAAACTGGTTCCCTGTAATACTTTTCCTTGGAGCAAGCCCACCAGCGGGTCGTTCATCAGTTGAGCAGACAGTGCCAGCCATTCGTCGATCGGCCAGCGGACTTGTTCTTCTGCTAGGGGTACACCGGGTGCAACCCTTTCTGTCCGCACTAGATATTCATCGTCCCCAACTGGGGTGACTGAGAGTTGAAATTCCTGGCTCACCGATTTAGCGCCCTCCCGCCTTAATTCTGAACTTGCCTGCGTTTTTGCCGCTAGCAATAGCGACCGGCAAACTAATTTTTACTCTTTCAATCAAAGTTTTTGAATGCGCTTCCCCCGATCGGGCGATTCCTGGGGTCAAATATATTTGTTCAAACACTTTGAGGCTATAAAACTTGTACTTTAATAACAGTTTATTAGTTTTGATTGCCCTGTGGCTCAGTGAAAGCCGAATTTTCTGCAATCTTGCTATCTTTAACATTTTGCACCTCTACCGCAGACCCCTTTAGATTCGTCGCGAACTTGAGTTTCTCATTGCTGAGTAAAGTTAAATTGGAGGCACTTTACCAGGCGGATCTCTAGTTCTTATTAAAATTACTTCGGCTCTCGCCAACCGGTTTCAGGGCAATATCGCAGGGAAAGTTGAGTATTTTATTTTTTTTGGCGATGGGTCGATCGGTCTTAACCGCTTATCCTGTACCACCAACCCCCCATGTGAAATCTTGATTTTGTGTCAATTAATGAATTGGTCAGCCCTGGGTACTCATCCGTAAGGTCTCCGCCCCGATCCGTAAGACCTCAGCGGCGATCGGTAATCGATAGTTGACCAGCGATAATTGCTAATAACTTATTGCTAATTTCCCGCTTTTATGATATGGAAAACTTTTAATTTAACTCTCTTAATCTAGTTAAAGTTAAGCAGCAAAAATAAACGTAAGCAGCCAAGAACTCTCAACAATACAACGGGAATCAAATTATTCCGGTACTCTCGAGCAACCATCATTTTTGGCATCTAGAGGATTACGCCTCATCAGGCCGGTTTCTCGGAGAATTATTGGATTTGGTAGCGAAGCTTCTACAAAGCAACTGGGTTTCGCAGCCTCGCCGTGGGCCATTCCGGCTCAAAATGCCGATCGAGCTTGCAACTGTTACCACAAACAACTCCTGCTTTTATTCCTGTTCGTTGCGAAATTTTACCATCTGTCTTGAGATAGGTGTTTGCATACTGTTTTTTTACTCTAAAAACATAATTTTCTCGGTTCGATCGGCTCGGTCGAAGCGAGAGAAAATTGTGCCACTGAAAATTAAAACAAATATTTGCCCGGGCGAACTATCTAAATTTCTAATTAATCATCAGGAACTAAAATTAGGAGGGTGCAGTCGTTTAGTAAAGAAATTCAAATCCTAAGTCAGGGAAGGATTTGTCAGACCTGGGAGTGTTACAAAAATTCAATGCACCCAGGCTCGCTCGCAAAAAAAGCAAGGGTAAAATTTTGGGGATAAAGGTTTTGGGGAGTTATTTGGGAGTTGTCAGTTGCGAGTTTAAATTCAGCTAATTCACTGTAGAAATTACGTATAACATCTACAAATCGGCGCAAATCGGCGCAGCTTACTGTAGAAATTACGGAGAACATCTCAAAAGATATGCGCTTGGGCGCAGCACTTACAGTGTATGTGGCGGAGCAATTAATTTGAGAGTGGAATTGCCGAAAATAAAACTCGCAACCGAGCGAAAAAAAACCTTGCAGTTTAAGTGGCATCTATAATAGTAAAGATCGGGACACCAGCTCCTAAAACAGGCGAAAGTATGAAGTTAGATTTTTTTTGTTCTGCTGTCTCCTGTTTGCTGATAAATTGATTGTAAGAAGCTTACCATTTTTTGGGAAATATCAACGATGGGCGAAGAAATGTTGGTAGAAAAAAATGTATCGGGAACACTTTTTTCCGATCGAGATGAAACAGAAAATTCTGACATGACTTTCAGCAACAACATCCCTGAAAATTCCGATGACGAGTTAAAGGAATTAATTAAGGTAGCGATCTCCGAAAACACAGGTAACGGGAAAGTTCCGGATCTGTCAAACGGCGCATCCGAAACAGGTGCTGCCGATAACAGCACAATTGCTGAATTTAAAGGCGTACCCGAAGAAGGTGCGGGCGACAAAGATGACGGTGACTTAGACAATGATGATGGCAACGGCCTCGACGATCGCCGCCGAACCGTCGTCGGTACCGATGACGATGACTTAATTGTCGCCACCGGCGAGCAGGATGATATATTCGGCAAGAAAGGCAAGGACAAAATCAAAGGAAACCGCGGCAAAAAAAATAAAATCTACGGCGGTAAAGATGACGATGATTGCGAGGGCGGCGATGACGACGACGAAATAAGAGGCGATCGTGGCAACGATACCGTCATGGGCGGCAAAGGCAAGGACACCCTTAACGGCGGTAAAGACAACGATACCGTGATGGGCGGCAGCGACGACGACATCTGCGAAGGCGATGACGGCGATGACTGGGTGCACGGCAACGAAGGAGATGATGAGGTTGACGGCGGCGCCGGCAGCGATAGCGTCTACGGCGGCAAAGGCGACGACGATTGCGAGGGCGGCGAAGGCAACGATACCGTCAGGGGCGACACAGGCAACGACAACGTTAGCGGTGGCGACGGCGACGACCAAGTTAACGGCGGCAAAGATAACGATACCGTGATCGGCGGTGCCGGCAGCGACAACTGTGCCGGGGACGACGGTGACGATACCGTCAGCGGCGGCGACGGCGACGATACCGTCAGCGGCGGTGCAGGCAGCGACAACTGTGTCGGCGACGACGGCGACGACAGCGTTAGCGGCGGCATTGGCGACGATACCGTCAGCGGCGGTGCAGGCAGCGACAACGTGACCGGCGACGACGGCGACGACAGCGTTAGCGGCGGCGACGACGACGATACGGTGATCGGCGGTGCTGGCAATGACAACTGTGCTGGCGACGACGGCGACGACAGCGTTAGCGGCGGCGACGGTGACGATACGGTGATGGGCGGTGGAGGCACCGATACCCTCGTTACTGGCAACGGCAATGACATGGCAGACGGTGGCGACGGCGACGACAGCGTGATGGGCGGTGGCGACGGCGACGATACGCTGATGGGCGGCGACGGCAACGATACGCTGATGGGCGGTACTGGCAACCATACCTGTGTCGGCGGTGCTGGAAATGACGTTTATGTCGTGAGTAACAGTACCTCTGGGGCAAGTGCAGTCATCACTGACTACACCGACGACAGCGACAAGTTTCTGCTGTTTGGCGACTTGAACTTTAGCAGCTTGACCTTTATACAAGTCGGTGTCAATACCGAAATTCGGGTCAATAACTTTGCGCTGGCGCTATTGTTGAATGTCAACGCAAGCATTCTCAATGCTGGCGACTTTTTGGGAGTTAATGTTTCGGGCAACAACAATGTTTCCACTCCAACTCCAACTCCAGGTTCGAGGGTGATTATTCCTCCGCCATTCAATCAAACTGTCTTTAATTTTTCTGGCAATACAGTTGCTCAAGTTATTGTCGGTTCCGCGACGCTGGCTAACGACATTACAGGCGGCGATGCGGGCGATGACATTACAGGCGGTAATGCCGCAGACACAATTAAAGGTGCCAAAGGCAAGGACACAATTAAAGGCGGCGAAGGCGATGACGATATCGACGGCGGCGATGACGATGACGAGATCGAAGGCGGTAAAGGCAAAAACAAAATAAAAGGAGGTTTAGGCAAGGACAAAATTAAAGGCGACGATGATGATGACGATATCGACGGTGGCGATGACGATGACGAGATCGACGCTGGTAAAGGTAAAAACAAAATAATTGGAGGCAAAGGCAAGGACAAAATTAAAGCCGGCGATGATGATGACGATATCGACGGCGGCGATGACGATGACGAGATCGAAGGCGGTAAAGGCAAAAACAAAATAAAAGGAGGCTTGGGCAAGGACAAAATTAAAGGCGGCGATGATGATGACGATATCGACGGCGGCGATGACGATGACGAGATCGACGGCGGTAAAGGCAAAAACAACATCATCGGCGGCAAAGGCAATGACAAATTAACCGGAAATGAGGGCGAGGACTCGCTCGAAGGTGGCGAAGGAACCAATACTCTAATTGGGGGTGCTGGAAGGGATCGCTTTATTTACCGCACTTCCCGCCAAGAGATTAAAACAGTTGCACAAGCTGACTTAATTACTGACTTTAATGTCGATGACGATCTTTTAGAGTTTTCAGCGGCAGCTTTTGCGAATCTCAGCGTTTCTAGCTTGACCCGACTGGTGATTACTGCTACTTCTGCTGTTGGGTCGATCGGCAGCGCTAATTTGCTCGACTTCACCGACGATATCAGCGTTACTAGCATCGCCACTTTGCAAGCGCGGTTTGCAGCTTTGGGCGGCAACCCAGACGCGCCTACTTTCTGTCAGTTTACAGATGCCGAGACAGGCCGTTCCGTCCTGGTATTTGGTTTTGGGACGCGCTTTGAAGTTGTGGCTAGTTTCTCGTTGAAAATTCGCCTGCAAGTCACTAACTTTGTCTTTACCGGCCCGCCACTAACTGTTCCTGTGGGTACTGCCGGCCCTGACAATGTGAATTTCAGCAATTCTCCGACCGCAGTCAATTTCGATGGTTTAGCAGGCGATGACAACATTGTCGGCAGCAATTTTAACGATACCCTCAAGGGCGGCGACGGCAACGATACCATCACCGGCAACCTCGGTGCCGATGTCCTAAGCGGTGGCACTGGTGCTGATCTCTTTGTTTACAGGACAACTAAAGAAGGCGGCGATCAAATTACCGACTTTAAGGCGGGAACTGATAAATTCCAGTTTGTAGCCAGCGAATTCGGCAATTTGACTACGACTAACTTTGACGGTGTTACCGGTTCAACTCCTGACATTACTGGCAAAGAGTTAGTGATTTTCACAGGCGGCAGTTATGCCTCTTTGGAAGCTGCACAAGCTAAGGCCCTGGGCAATTCTACAACTGCTGGTTTCTTCGCCTTTACGAATGCGTCGAACGAAACAGTGTTGTATTTTGACTCCAACGGTACCTCCATCGGTGGTTCTACCTTGATTGCGAACTTGGGTACGGCTGCTAGCAATCTGGGAACGGCGGACTTTGTATTTACAGATGCGATCGCATCTTCTCCCACTACCACTAACTTAGGCAGCATTGTCGATTTAACTGCTGCTGGCAACACTTTCCCGATCGCATCTAACAATTTCGGTTCAGGTGCTGGCGGTTACAACTTCACCACTCCTGTGTTGTTTACCGGCAATGACAGTGCTAACAGCGTCACCGGTACTGAATTTGCAGACATCATCAACGGTGGTGGCGGTGCAGACATTATCAACGGCGGCAGCGGTGCAGACATTATCAACGGCGGCAGCGGTGCAGATATTCTGACTGGCGGTGCTGGTGCGGATATCTTTGTTTACAAAGCAGCAGGCGAAGGCCCGGATACGATTACTGACTTTGCCTTTGGGGTTGACAAATTGCAGTTTAGCGCGAGCGCTTTTGGCAATTTGACTACGACCAACTTTGACGGTGTAAGCGGGGTTTCTCCTGACATTACTGGCAAAGAGTTAGTGATTTTCACAGGCGGAACCTATGCCACTGTGGAAGCTGCACAAGCTAAGGCCCTGGGCAATTCTACAACTGCTGGTTTCTTCGCCTTTACGAATGCGTCGAACGAAACAGTGCTGTATTTTGACTCGAACGGTACCGTAGCCGATGGTTCTACCTTGATTGCTAATTTGGGTACTGCTGCTGGAACTTTGGGAACGGCGGACTTTGTATTCACAGGTTCGGTCGCAACTTCTCCCGCAGGTACTTCTACTAATTCTGGTAGCGTTGCCGATTTAACTGCTGCTGGCAACACTTTCCCGATCGGATCTAACAATTTCGGTTCAGGTGCTGGCGGTTACAACTTCACCACTCCTGTGTTGTTTACTGGCAATGACAGTGCTAACAGCGTCACTGGTACTCAGTTTGCTGACATCCTCACTGGCGGTAGCGGTGCAGATATTCTCACAGGCGGTGCTGGTGCGGATATCTTTGTTTACAAAGCAGCAGGCGAAGGCCCGGATACGATTACTGACTTTGCCTTTGGGGTTGACAAATTGCAGTTTAGCGCGAGCGCTTTTGGCAATTTGACTACGACCAACTTTGACGGTGTAAGCGGGGTTTCTCCTGACATTACTGGCAAAGAGTTAGTGATTTTCACAGGCGGAACCTATGCCTCTTTGGAAGCTGCACAAGCTAAGGCCCTGGGCAATTCTACAACTGCTGGTTTCTTCGCCTTTACGAATGCGTCGAACGAAACAGTGCTGTATTTTGACTCGAACGGTACGACAGCGGGCGGTTCTACCTTGATTGCTAATTTGGGTACTGCTGCTGGAACTTTGGGAACGGCGGACTTTGTATTCACAGGTTCGATCGCATCTTCTGGGTCTGGTACTTCTACCAACTCAGGCAGCGTGGCCGATTTAACTGCTGCTGGGAACACTTTCCCGATCGCATTTAACAATTTCGGTTCAGGTGCTGGCGGTTACAACTTCACCACTCCTGTGTTGTTTACCGGAGATGCTGCTGCTAACAGCGTCACTGGTACTCAGTTTGCTGACATCCTCACTGGCGGTAGCGGTGCAGATATTCTGACTGGCGGTGCTGGTGCGGATGTCTTTGTTTACAAAGCAGCAGGCGAAGGCCCGGATACGATTACTGACTTTGCCTTTGGGGTTGACAAATTGCAGTTTAGCGCGAGCGCTTTTGGCAATTTGACTACGACCAACTTTGACGGTGTAAGCGGGGTTTCTCCTGACATTACTGGCAAAGAGTTAGTGATTTTCACAGGCGGAACCTATGCCACTGTGGAAGCTGCACAAGCTAAAGCCCTGGGCAATTCTACAACTGCTGGTTTCTTCGCCTTTACGAATGCGTCGAACGAAACTGTGTTGTATTTTGACTCGAACGGTACGACAGCGGGCGGTTCTACCTTGATTGCTAATTTGGGTAATGCTGCTAGCAATCTGGGAACGGCGGACTTTGTATTCACAGGTACGATCGCAGCTTCTGCGGCTGGTACTTCTACTAATACTGGTAGCGTTGCCGATTTAACGGCTGCTGGGAACACTTTCCCCGTAGCCTTTAACAATTTCGGTTCAGGTGCCGGCGGTTACAACTTCACCACTCCTGTCTTGTTTATCGGAGATGCGGCTGATAACAACGTCACTGGTACTGAGTTTGCTGACATCTTCAGCGGCGGATTGGGTGTTGATCTTTTCAACGGCGGTGCAGGTAACGACAGCATCTCCGGTGGCGCTGGTAACGACAGTCTCTTCGGCAACGCGGGTAGCGATACTCTCAACGGTGACGAGGGGAATGACACTTTAATCGGTGGTTTGGGAACCAATGTTCTCAACGGTGGTGCTGGTGCGGATCAGTTTACGTTCCTCGGAACTACTGCTGGCGGCGGGGATGTAATTACCGATTACAGCATTGCTGACGATCAAATTAGCATCTCCAACACTGGCTTTAAAATCGGAACCGGAGCTGCATTTGTGACTGCGAGTTTCTACGCTTACAGCAGCACAGTGTCTGATGTAACTGTGTTTGAAGCAACTTTAACCCAGCCGTCGTTCATTGCTCTCTACGACGGTTTGTCTACTAAACTGTATTACGATAGCAACGGTTCTACGGTTGGCGGTAACAGTTTGTTTGCAACTGTCAATAATGTCGATTTAGGAATTTCCGGTAGTTCTGAATTGTTCTTGTTCTAAACGGCAAGAATCCTAATCGGGATATCGGCGGTACGGGGGACAGGGCATAGCCCTGTCCCTACAAAACAAAACAAGGACAGGGCTATACCCTGTCCTTGTTTTGTTTCTAAACCTGTCCTTATTTTGTTTCTAGCCGCTGCCGCCATTTGCTGCTAATAACATCTATCACTGTGACTACAACTAACAGCACTAACATCATGGTTGTTGCCTTATTGTATTCAAAAGACCTGATATAATTGACCAATTCAAAGCCAATTCCACCTGCGCCGACCACTCCCAACACCGAAGCCGCCCGAATGTTATACTCAAACATCCACAGCGTATAACCCAATGCTAGCGGCAATACTTGCGGGAAAATGCCGTATTGGGCAACTTGCAGCCAAGATGCACCTACGACTTTTAAAGATTCGACCGATCGCGCTTCTACTGATTCGATCGCCTCCTGATAAAATTTAGCCAGATAGCCGATCGTATAAATTGCCAGGGCTAAAGTACCCGCCGGCGCGCCCAAACCCGTCGCCGATACAAACAGCAACCCCAGCACAATTGAAGGAACAGAACGCACCGCATTTTGCACCAAATTTGCCAGCCATTGCAGCCACCTTGGTGCTATGTTGTGGGCGCTGCAAATAGCAACTGGCACGGAAATAACTGCCCCGATTGTCGTTCCCCAAAGCGACATTTGAACTGTCTCGATCAAAGCTTTAATTGCTACGTCAATAATTTCGAGATTCGGCGGCCACAAGCGCGAGATAAAATCGGTCATGTAAGGCCAACTGCCGGCCAGGGTTGCTGCATCAATTTCTAGTCCTCGCAGGGCCCAACCGTAAATTACAATTAAGCCTGCTGCTATACCCAGATTTTTGATCCAGCCGTAGTTTTTTGAGAAATTATCTAATTTTTTTTCGGTCATCTGCGTTTATTTTGAGATTTAGGTACAGCGATTTTTTTTGTTTGGTGAAGGGGCTTTTTTTAATGAACCGCAGAGGGCGCAGAGGGCACAGAGGAAGAGTGGAGAAGAGAGGAGTTCACACTTCTACTTTGGGAGGTGTTAATTTGCTAAATTTGTCGGAGAGGTTGTGGCATTTGCCATCATAAACTATCTGACCGGCATCGAGGACGATCGCCCTTTCTGGATAAGTGCTGGCCATTCCTAAATCGTGCAATACTACAACTACTGTCATTCCTTGTTCTCGGTGCAGTTGAGCGAGGATTTCGATTACTTGCTGGGCTGCGATTACGTCTAATCCGGCAGTGGGTTCGTCAGCTAATAAAATTTGAGGAGATTGGATTAAAGCGCGGGCGATGGCGACTTTTTGCTGCTGTCCGCCGCTGAGCTGTCCGGTTTTTTGATAGGCTAGGTCTTTGAGTCCGAAATTTGCCAGCAATTCAAAAGCTCGATCGCGCTGTTTCTTCGGAAAACCCCACAGCGTCTCCCAAGTATTCAAACCTCCCAAGCAACCGCACAGCACGTTGTCGATCGCGGGTAGCTGTTTTACCAACCCGCCGCCTTGAAAAATTAAGCCGATATCGCGCCGAATTCGCCTCAACGTGCGCGGAGTGATGAGTGTATCGTTAATCCGAATTTCTCCGGTTTTGACGGGAATTAACCCGACAAAAGAACGCAAAAGCGTGGATTTTCCCGCACCGTTCAAACCCAGCAGCGCCACAAATTCGCCTTGTTTAATTTTGCAATCAATTCCATTCAAAATCGGGCGATTTAGCGATGGTGAATAAGCTGTTTCTAATTGGTTGCATTCGATAGTCATGGCGAATATTTATGAACAAATTTGGTTGGTAATTAATTTAATGAACCAGATGGCTGGTTGGAGATTTATATTGCGGTAGGGACACGGCACTGCCGTGTCCCTACGAATTTTAGGTGCAATCTATACGTAACTGTAATTTGCAGAATTGCTATCAGATTACGGTTCGAGTTTGGCGCGCTGCAAAGCTTGGCGCAATGTTGCTAAATGGCTGGTGTGATCGACTTTCACCAAGCGCTGGGAATTGTACAAACTGCGGAACAATTGATTGTTTGCAGGTTCGTTCAGTTTCATGAAAGCATTAACCAGCTTTTCCCGCATGGGTGCAGGAACGCTATCGTCAATCACAATTCCGTGGGCTGGAACTCCGGAGACTTTTTGCAGCACTCGCAACTGCTTGCCTTCTGCTGCTGTAATCCAAGGCGGCAGCAAAGCGTATTCCGAGACGGTTGCGACTTCTGCTTGACCTTTTAAAACTGCTTGCAAAGCGCTGCTGTAACCGTCGCCGTAGGTGACATTTCCGAAGAACGTTTCCAGTCTATCCGGCCCTGAAACTAATCCTTGACCGACCAATTCTCCAACTGGGAAAATAAATCCCGAACCGGAAGTTCGAGATGTAAAAGCCATTTTTTTGCCTTTTAATTGTTCGAGAGTTTGCTTTGCCGAACCTTTCGGGCGTAGGGGACTGTCTTGGCGCACTACAAACACTGAATCGTAGGTATTTCCGCCGGAATAATCGCTGCGAACTTCGGCTAAATACATCCGCGCTTTGGCTAATTGTTCTGCTTTTAATGCCGCGCGGCCTGCTACAAATGCCACATCTGCTCTGTCCGCTCTCAAAGCTTCTACAGCGGCGGTTTCGTCGCCGATGACTGCTTCTACGGGCATTCCGATTTGTTTGGAAAGTATTTGCGCTACTTGATTGGCTTTATTTTGCAAATCTGTAGCATCTCTGCGGTTGGCAAATACGATTCTAATGCGATTTATAGGAGCTTGTGCTCTCAAATCTCGATCGCCCTTCGGGGTTGTCTCGGCGATCTGCCGTTGTCCCAGTCCGATTGCATTCGCCGTCAAACCCGCTAGCAGCAGGAATCCCGCGCTAGCACCTGCTACCACTTTTAACTTTAAATTCATTAATCGCTCTCCTATGGAAGTACAAACGCAACTTTACTTTTTGATAGTAAGTTGCAATAAGTTTGATTTTAGTCTAAAGCTTTTTGAACAATTAAGCGCCACAGCTAATGATAAGAATTTTTAATAGTAATATAATAAAAACTTATAATCTAAGGGTAGGAGTGAAGCGGGCAATGCCCACCCTACAAATAGAGTCCTCGATCGTCCCCATCTATCTAAAATCTATGAGTGCCCACTTCTGTGCCCAAAATCCCTTGCAAGTCTGTTTCGCCGATGTGGAGGCGGCGGCAAAGCGCTTGCATGGCAAAGCTTTCAAGACGCCGGTGCTGACTTCGGAAACTTTCAACAAACAGACGAATTCTCAGGTATTTTTCAAGTGCGAAAACTTTCAGCGGACGGGTTCGTTTAAATTTCGGGGTGCTTGCAATGCTTTGATGCAGCTATCTGAAGCCGAAAAACACCGGGGAGTGCTGACTTTTTCTTCGGGAAATCACGCGCAGGCGATCGCCCTGGCGGGACAGTTGTTGGGAATTTCTACTACTGTGGTGATGCCGGCAGATGCGCCAAAAGTCAAGCAAGAGGCGACTCGCGGCTACGGTGCAGAGATTATTTTGTACGATCGCACTCAAGTTTCCCGGGAAGAGCTCACCGCCAAAATTGCCGAGGAACGACACTTGACAATAATTCCTCCTTATGAAGATGCGTGGGTGATTGCGGGACAAGGTACGGCGGCGCTGGAATTAATCGCAGAAGTTGGGAAGTTGGATTTGCTGTTAGTTTGTTGCGGTGGCGGGGGTTTGCTGTCGGGATGCGCGATCGCGGCAAAAACTTTGTCTCCGCAGTGTAAAGTAATAGGAGTAGAACCGGAACAAGCAGACGATGCGGCGCGATCGTTCCGCACAAAAACGCTGCAAACTGTTACTAACCCGGATACGATTGCTGACGGTGCGCGCACGCCATCTTTGGGGAAATTAACCTTTCCTTTGGTGCTGCATTATGTGGACGATATGGCAACTGTTTCTGAAGACGCAATTCGCCAGACAATGTTTTTTATGTGGGAACGCATGAAGATAGTTGTGGAACCGACGGGAGTGCTGGGGGCGGCGGCTTTGCTTTCAGGTGTTGTGAAAGCGGAAAATGCGAGAGTTGGGGTAATTGTCAGCGGGGGAAATGTCGATTTTAGTCATTAGTTATTGGATATCGGAATGATTTAACCGCAGAGAACGCAGAGAACACAGAGGGAGATAAGAGAGAGATGAATAATTCCGATGAAGTGCGGAATTGATATTATTAGTTAAGGAGCTTTGAGATGCTGCCATTAATCTTTGATACCTGCGTGCCCAGAGATGAGATTTTATCGGGAGATTTGTCTCTAGATTTATTTGCAGCAAAATTGCGGCTGGTAGTCGAAGGAAATGCACCTCAAGTTTATCAAGATGCTAATAAATTCTTTGCCAATACCTTCGCAACTGATGGCCTCAAAACCCTAATCCGGGAAGTTTTCAGCCGCTTGATGAAGCAAAGCGCCGGGGCTGGGGTGGTTCGTTTGGAAACGAGTTTTGGGGGCGGCAAAACTCACGATGAAATTGCACTCTGGCATATCTGCAAGCAAGGGCGACAAATTCACGGGTTGGAACGCTTTACAGATATTAGCGTGATTCCCGATCGCCCTTTACAAGTTGCAGCGATCGACGGTCGAGATTTAGACCCAGAACAAGGAGTTTATCACTCGGACAGCGGCTTGACAACCTACACTCTGTGGGGCGAAATTGCTTACCAAATTGGCGGGATTTCAGGCTATCAGTTACTGCAAGGCAGCGATAAAAGCGGTGTCAGCCCCGGTACTTCGGTGTTAGAACGGTTGACGGGGGGACAGCCGACTGTGATTATTTTAGATGAAATTGCGCGGTATTTGCGATCGGCAAAAGCGAAACAAATTGGCAGAAGCGATTTAGCCAAACAAGTGGTAGCTTTTCTATTTTCCCTGATGGATTTGGCGGCAGCGTGCGATAATTTAGTATTGGTTTATTCCCTCGCCTCGACAGCAGATTCTTTTGCGGAAGAAACGGCAGAATTGCAAGAAACGATGCGCGCTTCTGCAAGACAAGAACGGGTTTTGAGCCCTTCTACAGATATCGAAATTTACAACATCGTCAAACAGCGCGTGTTTGCCAAAGTTAGCGAGGAAGCGGCGCAAAAAGCGGCATCGGAATATTTGGCGGCTTATCGGAATTGCCGGGTTAATTTGCCCGATGGGTGCAAAGATGCGTCATACTCAGAAGCGATCGCCCAAAGTTATCCGTTTCACCCGGAATTGTTCAATATTCTTACTAAAAAAATTGCTTCTATTCCCGAATTCCAGAAGACGCGGGGGGCTTTGCGATTGTTCGCGCAAGTGGTGCGGCATTTGTGGGAAAATCGCGATGGTTGGGTGCCGATGATTCACACGCATCATATTCCGGTGGGGATGGATGCCGAAATTACTAACGATCTGACTTCTCGGTTGCAGCGATCGCCCCTGCGGAATGCGATCGGCGCTGATATCTACAATCCCGATGGTAGGCCGGCTTACGCACAATTGCAAGATGGGGAATGGATAGCAGCCGGAAAACCGCCGTTTTCTACTTGGGTAGCCCGATCGATCTTTCTGCATTCTTTGACTCAGGGAAATTCTTCGGGAATTCGGCTGGCTGAGTTGAATTTGTCGCTGCTGACTCCGGGGGTTGACAGCGGTTTTGTCGATCGCGTTTTGGAAAGACTAACTAAGGTAGCCTGGTATTTAGACTTCGATCCGATCGCATCTTTAGCCCGGTTTAAAGAAGAACCTTCGATTAATAAAATCATTACCGAAGAGAAAGAACAAGTCGCTATATTGGCGGCGAAAGAAGATTTGCGGATTCGCCGGGATAGTATTTTTGCCAAAAAATTCTTTACCTTAGTTTCTAATATCGACAGTCCCGGAAATGTAGACGACAACCCGGATGATGTGGCGCTGTGCGCGATCGACTTTGACGATGCCGCGGTGAATGCTTCTACTGACGCAGCGCCGGAATTAATCGAGAGAATTTTCAACAATAGCGGCGAATCGGGGAAGTTTCGTACCTACCGCAATCGGTTGTTATTTTTGGTGGCAAATCGGCGAGAATTAGAAAGGGCGATCGACAATACCAGAGAATACAAAGCAATTCAAAATATTCTCAAGAGTCAGAACCGGATGGAAGATTTATCGGGAAGCCAGCAAAAGGAATTGAAGGAACGGGAAGGCAGGAAAGATATGGATGTGAGAGTATCTTTGACTAATGCTTACCGCCATTTATTTTATCCGTCAAATGACCAAGTAAAAGCACCGAAAGGATTGATGCACTACACTCTTTCCGCGCAGGATGCGAGTATGGTGAAAGGCAAAAATAACCAGCAAGATGTGATTCTCAAAGCCCTCAAAGATTGCGGCAAGATTCGCGCTGAAGAAGCTAAACCTTTCGCCCCGGCTTTTATCTTGCAAAAAGTTTGGCCTGCGGGGTTGGATAGTTGGACGACGAAGGCGCTGCGCGATGCTTTTGCTAAGGATTTGAGTTTGAATATTCTCCTCGATGCGGAAGTTTCGATGCTGCGGGACACGGTTCGCGAAGGTTTGAAAATGGGCAATTGGGATATGAAAGTCGGGGAGAGACTGTTTATCAAAACTGATGATAGCGTGTTGGCGCTGCCGGAGACGATCGAATTTAGCGATCGCGCCTCCCTCTACAGACGCGGCATTCTCGAACCTCCAGCGCCCAAAGAAGTGGAACTCAGCGCCCAATTGATGCCCAGTACAGAAGCGGCAAAACCCGTGCGTGTCAGGTGGAAAGCCAAAGGAGCACTGACGGTTAGTTTGTATCAAGATAATATTTTAGTGCCGGGAAATTTCCGCCCTTCCGATGAGTGTGAAATCACCGTTGTTAATAACACTATTTTTCGTGTGGTGGCCGATTATGGTAACGGGGAAACAGCAGAAAAAGCAGCCAATGTCAATCTAAATCTTCAAGTTTCTAGCGCGCGAGATGGTAGCAATTCTGCTTATGTTGTGGAAGGGCTACAGGGGACTTTGTGGGAGGCGAAACCGCAGATTATCGAAAGTGACGGCACGATTAATAAGGTGTTTGCGGAATTGGGCGATCGCATTAGCGACTACAAAGTGCAAGGCATCGAAGTGCTAGAATTGTCTGTGAATCAAGTCATGGATTATCGCAAATTAGGAACAGCAATTGCCCTATTGCAGCGGTGGCAACCGCAAATCGACCAAACCGCAACCATTCAAACCAGCGACCAATTTGTGCGGCTGGAATATCAAGGGGCATTTCGGGGATTTCAGAGCTTTTTCTCGACTATCAACAGTTTGTTGAACAGCCCCGACGCGCAAGGAGATGTTAGTTTGAAAATCAGCTTAGAATTCAAGCCAGCTTTGTCAGCAAGTGCCTCGGATATTAGCAGTATAAAACAAACGCTAGAACGCAATCCAGTCGAGCGTTTAAATTTAATGGCAAGGGTAGTATATTGAAATCTAGGGGCGGGTTCACCTACAATAATTGCCCCAAATTCACAATCTCAAAAACCCGCCCCCGCCCCACGGTAAATCGCAATCTACCTCTTTTAACATACCAGCACAATACAATTGTCGGGGCGGGTTTTTGAGATGGTTGGTTGATTCCGATTATCGTTGGTGAGGGGAGCCCCTACAGGAATCGCGATCGGACATGATAGGATGTGTAGATAAATAATTGTATAATAATTGAAATGTAGGGGCGGGTTCGCGACAATAATTGGCAAAAATTAACAATCTCAAAAACCCGCCCCCTCCCCACGCTAAATCCTTATGCAAGAATTTCAATTACGAGTTTTACCTTTAGAAAATAACAACTTCGCATTAGAACTCTACCAATGCGCTTACAAAAAAGCGGGTGAAAAAAAGCGTCCAGCAGCCAAAAAATTGGGGCGACTTAAAGGCAATGCGCTGGTTTTGGCGAGACAAAAAATTTATGCCACTCTCAAAGCGAATAATTACGATCCGAAAACTTTATCTCAGCAGCGACAAACGCCTTATATTTTATCAGAAGAATCTGGCGTAAGTTTGGCGATTTTATTTCAATCGCTGCAACCGCTATCGAAAACCGAACGAATTGCTAATATTGCAGAAGGGATTATGGCTATGAGTAATGAAGAAGCACATTATTGGTTTGGTAAAATTGCCAATGGCAATCGTTCAAATGCTTTGAAAGCTTTGCGAATTTTATTGGGAGATTAATTTGATGAAAGTAGCTGATTTGTCAAACGAAACTTTAGCCAAGATTAAAACTGTGCGGTGGGATCGAATTATTGAGAAGCATGAAGGGCCGTTTAGATGGGAGTCTGAGTTTAGATACCGCGAACCGGAATTTATCGAAATTGAGGGGCGGTGGGTGTTATTGCCCGTTGAAGCATCCCGTCACCAAAATATCACGATTTTGCGGACGATTTGGAGTGCGGATGGCAATTCGCTGACTCTGTTTCTTAAGGATACAACTTTTGACGATGATATGTTTGTATCGGGATATATGGCTGTGTGCGATCGCCCAAAAGGACAAGAGTTTTTCTTAGCAGTATTGTACCACGAATGGTTTATTATTGAAAAGACCGAGGTATTTGAAGATTAAAGCAGACTTCAGGATTGAGAATACATGAATTATAATTCATAATCAATATTCTGACTCCTGACAACAAATCTTCTATTGTCCGACAGTTCGATTGTTCGTCATTCCGACAGTCCGTCAGGGGTTGAAACCCCTGCCTCATAGCTAAAGTCGTCTAAAGACGACTAATATTAAATCCCGCTTTAATACAGGATCTATTTTTTATAAAAGCTATCGTAACTCCTGCCATTACGAAGTATAACAACAATGACATACTTATATAAACGCACCCAAATTTGATATAATTAGTTCTTCAGTCGTCTTCAGACGACTTCCGCTATGAGACAGGGGTTTCAACCCCTGGCGGACTGTCTAGCGAAAAATCCGACTATCGAATCATCCGACTGTCGGACTGCGGGAATCTCGAACAGTCTCATTAAATTAACACCAAAAAATCATGCGCCCTCACCTCTTCATCGAGAAAATCATGCCGGTGAATCTGCTAAACCAGCAGGTTTATTACGAACACGGCGGCAATCCATTTAAAGGATTGCATCGCTGGTATTCGCGCAAACCATTATCGTTTTCTCGCGCTTCGGTGTTGGGGTCGATTTTACCCGCTGAGATTTCTTTAGAAGAGTTTGAATATTTGCTGGGGTTGGAACCGGGGAAGGAAATTAAACTCTACAAAACTCCCCCGTCTTCGGTGCGAATTAAAAAGGTTCACGACTATTGCGAGAAAGTGTGGGGGAATCGCACGCCGACGATTTTAGATGCGTTTGCGGGTGGGGGAAGCATTCCGTTTGAGGCGGCGCGGTACGGGTTGAATGTGTTGGCGTCGGATCTCAATCCGGTGGCGGTGGTGACGATGAAGGCGGCGATGGAATATCCGCTGAAATTTGGCCCGGATTTGCAGGAGGATATTGATAAATGGGTGCAATGGGTGGGGGATGAAGCTGAGAAAAGATTGACTGAATTTTTCCCTTCTTTACCGGGGGAAACTGTGCAGAATTATTTGTGGGCTCATACGGTGGTTTGTCCGAGTTGTCAGTCGGTTGTGCCTTTGAGTCCGAATTGGTGGTTGAGTAAGACGAGTAATTATGCAGGTAAGGGAGAAATCCGAAAAGTTACGAGTGATTGGTATGCGGTGAAACCAATTCCTAACTTGGCACAGAAGCGGGTTGATTTTGAGTTGGTGAAGGGGAAGAAAGGTAAGGAATCGACGATTAAAACGGATGCGGCTGAGTACGATCCGAGTGTTTATAACACGATTAGCAGAGGTGTCGGGAAATGCCCGAATTGCGATACTATAATTGAAACTGAATTCATTTATGAAGCAGCCAGACAAAATAATATAGGTCATCAACTTTATGCGGTAGCTTTTCGCCAAGGACAGAGTAGCTTAGGGTTTAGAATTCCTGAAGGCAAAGATTTACAAGGAATTGAAATAGCCGAAGACAGAATCAATTCAAAACTAGGAGACTTAAAAAATATCGCTTTAATTCCTCTAGAAGAAATCCCCCCTGGCTTAAAAACCGAACAAAATTATATTCGGACTTATGCAAAAACATGGGCAGGAATGTTTAACCCACGTCAGTTGCTAACCCTTGTCACTTATGTAGAAATTATCAACGAAGCTAAGGCGCTGCTACAGGCTGAATACGAACCGGAGAAAGTAGAGGCGATCGTAACTTATCTAGCTTTAGTATTAGATAGATGTGTTGATCTGAATAGTCGCTTGACAAGATGGCAAGATGGTGCTTTAGCTGTTAGGGGTGCACAATCTACTCATGCACTTAATTTAATGTGGAATTATCCAGAAGTATCAGGAGATAACAAATTATGGTGCTTATGTTCTGAAGCTGTAGCTATTGATTATGAAAAACTTTGTGCATTATTCGGCACAAAACCCCACTCAACAGGCTTACCCGGTATCGAAAACTACGACCCGAAAACTATCCAAATCAATGCAGCATCAGCCGATAGCCTCTACCACATTCCCGACAATTATGTAGATGCAATTATCACTGATCCGCCTTACTATGGCACCATCCAATATGCCGAACTTTCCGACTTTTTCTACGTCTGGATGAAGCGCACATTAGGCGATATATTCCCCGATTTATTCTACTCAGAACTCACCGACAAAGATAGAGAAGCCGTCGCCAATCCGTCGCGCTTCCGCAACATGGGCACATCCCCCGACGAACTCGCCAAACAAGACTACGAAGCAAAAATGGCGCTAGCTTTTAGCGAATATTACCGAGTTTTGCGCGATGACGGGGTGATGACAGTCCAATTCAACCACAAAGAATCCGGCGCGTGGGACGTACTCACAAAATCCCTCATCGATGCCGGTTTCGAGATTACCGCATCCTGGGCCGTCAGTACCGAAAACCCGCAAAACTTGCACCAAGCGCAGAAAAACTCCGTTTCCAGTACAGTTCTCCTCGTCTGTCGCAAACGCGACACCAACGCAGCCCAAGCTTGGTGGGACGATTTGCGCCCGGAAGTTGCCAATCTCGTCGAACTTCGCGCCCCGGAATTTGAAGCCAACAAAATCACAGGAATCGACCTTTATTTAAGCGCCTTTGGCCCGGCTTTAAATGTGTTCAGCCGTTCCTATCCCATCCTCGACAGCAGCGGCGAAGAAGTGCGCCCGGAAGTTGCATTTGCTGAAGCCAGAAAAGCGATTGCAAACTACCGATTCCGCAAACTCGTACAAACCGATACCGCCGGATTTGACGCCCTGACTCAATGGTATTTCCTCGCGTGGGATGCCTTTGGCGCTGTCGAGTTCCCCTTCGATGAAGCGCGACAACTCGCCCTCGCCGTCGGCGGTTTCGATGTCGTTGATTTAGCAAAAAAATACAAACTAATTGACTCGGTTAGCGGCACTTGCAAACTTTTGACCCCGAAACAGCGGCTGAAAAAATCAGCTTTTTCGGTGAATCCGCAAGATTTTTCCATGACGTATTTAGTGGATGGATTGCACGCGATTATCGCTTTGTATCAAGAGGATGGAGATATTCAAATCGTGCGCGAGTTTATGAAAAAAACCGCTTTGACTGATAACGATAATTTCATGCGGGCGATAGAGGTGGCGCTGAAAGTTATTCCCCGGATTGGGGATGAGAAGAAGCGGATACCGGAGGAGAAGGCTTTGTTGGATTTGTGGTTGGCGATGGATGAGATTAAGGCGAAGGTTGTTTATGAACAGATGGAACTTCAGTTTGAGGGGCAGTTGAGTTTGTTTTAGGTTAGGTCAATTTAAGCTGAAACCCGCAGTCCGGCTTCGGGCAAAACCCGCACTCCGGCAGTCCGGCAGGGAATGAATTCCCTGCCTCAAAGCGAAAGTCCTCTGAAGAGGACTGAAGAATCTCTAGGATTTAATAATTAATATTTAATATATTAATTATTAATTATGTTGTCGGTCGCAAGTGACAAAAGAGGGATAATAGGAATAACTAATCAGTCCTCTTTAGAGGACTTTCGCTATTAGCCAGGGAATTCATTCCCTGGCGGACTGTGGGAAAGCGCATTGTTTATGGATGGGAAATCTGGAACCAAATTACTGGAGGTATCTATGAATCCTGAACAACCCGCCCTCTCACCTCTACATCAAAAAATCGATGCTGGTGTTAAAATGGCGATCGCGCAGGCGATCGAGAAACACCGCAAACTCGGACAATCTATTAGTATTTGGAAAGATGGAAAAGTGGTGACACTTTCGGCTGATGAGATTCCACCTTTGCGTAAGTCTTGATTAAAATAAGTTTGTAGTTGCCCGCGCTACGATCCGGGCGGCGCTGAAGCGCAACTACGAACCTTAAAGAATAACTAATAATATGAATTTAACAGATTATGCTTGGCGGATTAGCTATTCTAGCAACGAAAATAACCCGATCGCCGATTTCTACATTCCTGCATTAGAATGTGCTCTGCAGTACGATCGCAAATCCGGCTTTTTCAACAGCGCTATCCTCAGTAAAGTCGCGCAGGGATTGGGCGCGATGCTGCACAATCAAGGGCGGATGCGGTTAATCATGGGCTGTCAATTCAGCCCGCAAGATTTGCAAGCCATCCAGCAAGGTTACGCCCTCCGAGATGCAGTTACCATCCGCCTCGATACCGATTTACAGCCGCCCAAAACTTTCGCGCAACTCAAACATTTTGAAATCCTCAGTTGGCTGATTCAAAACAGTTATCTGGATATTAAAATTGCCATTCCCCTCAAATCTAACGGCTTACCCGTAGATACTGAAAGTTTACTCGATCGCCAGCATATTTTTCACGAAAAAGTCGGCATTTTTACCGACAGCAAGGGCGCACAATTAGCTTTTAGCGGTTCCAATAACGAATCTCTCAGCGGTTGGGAAAGCAACGTTGAATCTTTCCACGTTTATTGTGCTTGGGAAGGCGGCCGAGATGCTGAACGAGTTTCTGAAGAGATTTTTCGGTTTGAACAGTTGTGGAACAATTTATCGCCGAATGTGCGCGTTTTTGAAGTGCCGGAAGCGGTGAAAAATAAGCTGCTTAGCTATGCGCCTAGCAGTAAACCTGTGTGGAGTCGGGAGTCAGAATTCAGGAGTCAGGAGGGAAGGAGTCAGGAGGGAAGGAGTCAGGAGTCACGAGTCAGAATTCAGGAGTCAGAATTCAGGAGTCAGGAGAGAAGGAGTCACGAGTCAGAAGTCAGGAGGGAAGGAGTCAGAATTCAGGAGTCAGAAGTCAGGAGTCGGGATTTAGGAGGAGTTGGGGATTTTGAATTATCTCAAGATTATGCTAAATTTGAACCGCTTCTCAACTTGTACGCTTCGCCAAGTTGTCTCGATTATTGTTTGAAATCTATTCCGATCGCACCTTGGCCGCATCAGATTAAGATATTGCGTAGGGTGGCGGCAAATTTCCCGAAAAGTTTCTTAATTGCGGATGAGGTTGGATTGGGGAAAACTATCGAAACTGGGTTGATTCTCCGTTACTTGCTTGTCAGCAAAAAAGTCAAGCGCGTGTTAATTTTAGCACCGGCCAGCATTCAGCCGCAATGGCATGAAGAGTTGCGCGAAAAATTTAATTTGCACTTTTGGAGTTACAGCAAAGGTGAGTTAAAAAATCCGTATGGGGAGAAAAGTCAGTCAGGGGAAGAAAATATTTGGAATTCCCAAAATCTGATTTTAGCATCATCTCATTTAGTCCGTCGGAGCGATCGCACACAACAGCTTTTAGACGCGCAACCGTGGGATTTGGTGATTCTGGATGAAGCGCATCACGCCCGCCGCCAAAGCCCGCAAAACCGCAAGGAAACTCCGAATCGGTTGTTACAGTTAATGCAGCAGTTGCGAGAAAAAAGTCGATCGCTCTTATTATTATCCGCCACGCCGATGCAGATTGATGCGATCGAAGTTTTCGATTTATTGCAACTTCTCGGACTCCAAGGGCATTGGTCTTATGGTGAGAATTTCTGCAATTATTTTAGCACGCTGTCGGAAAAGCCCGATCGCCAAACCTTGAATTTTTGGCAGCAGATGTCTGTGGATTACTTCCACCAAGGAGGTTCGCCCTGTTTGCGGTTGCAGGAATATTTACAGAAGGGCGATCGGCTACTATATTATAAGTTGCGCGATGTCTGGGAAAAAAACCAGCGACTCAACCCAAAACAAGTTGCTGAAGACACGGATTTTATCGCCGCTTCCCGCCAATATTTGACAGTGAATACTCCCCTCAAAGATTTGATGTTTCGCCACACCCGCGACACTTTGCGCCAATACTATCAGCGGGGATTGTTGGATCGCGATATTCCCCACCGCGCAGTCAGAGACAATGCGATTACTTTAGAAAATAACCGCGAAGTGCCACTTTATCTCGCTGTCAGCAATTACGTGCGCCACTTTTACAATCTAGCGCAAAAAGACAACCGCAAAGCGTTAGGATTTTTGATGACTCTTTACCGCAAACGCCTGACAAGTTCGTTTTATGCCATCCGCGAATCTTTACAGCGCCGCCTCGAAGGAATTAGCATTACGGAGGATGATTTTCAGGATTTAGATGATGCGGATGATGCGATTTTGGAAGGGATGGAATCTTATTTTGAACCAGCCGATCCTGAAGAAATTAAATATTTAGAAGATTTACTTTATCAGTTCGAGAATACTGGCGAAGATAGCAAGCTGTCGCATTTTATCACAATTTTGCGTCAAGAACTAATCCAGCGCGAAAGTGCGATCGTCTTCACGCAGTACACCGACACAATGGACTATCTCAGAACTGCTTTACAACAATTATATGGTGCTCAGATTGGTTGCTATTCCGGGCGCGGCGGAGAATTGTATCAAAATGGAGAATGGCGAATTTTTCCGAAAGAACAAATCAAAACCCAATTCCGATCAGGAATCATCAAAATTTTACTGTGTACCGAATCCGCATCGGAAGGGCTAAATTTGCAAACTTGCGGTGTTTTAATCAACTACGATATGCCTTGGAATCCCATGCGAGTCGAACAACGCATCGGCAGACTCGATCGCATCGGGCAGATTTATGATACCGTAAGAATACACAATTTTTACTATGACGGAACGGTAGAGGCGAAGGTTTACAAGAAATTGCGCGATCGCATCGATGCTTTTCAAACCGTGGTCGGAAATTTGCAACCGATTCTGGCAACAGTTCCCACTTTCATCGAACAGGCTGTGATGAGTGCAGATCCCGAAGAAGAGGGCGTTTTGTTGGGAGAGTTCGATCGCATTTTAGACGCGCCGCCTCCGGGCCCGGCCCTCGATGAAATGGTAGCGATGGATGTAGAATCAGACTTGCAAGAAATTCGTCAACCTCTGCAGCCGACTTCTCTGTTTCCTGAAACCATCGAAGATTTGTTTGTCAATTCTTTGAGTTTAAAGCAGATTGGCGCTATCTTCGATCGCTCGGAAAATCGCACTTGGCAGCTTAACTATAAAAGTCGCGATTATTATATCACATTTTACCCGGATATCTTTGAGGAAAATGCTTCACTGCAATTGATGAGTTTTGGCAATCCGTTGTTTGAAGAAATGCTAAGTGCGATCGCCCTTGTGGCAAACTGTGCTTAATCGAAGACTGTGGGGCGGAGTGTTTAGGTTGTTTTGAGATGTGCTATAGCAATCCTTGCAGGAGTCGTAAATTTTTGACCCCACCCCAACCCTCCCCTTATCAAGGTCCGGGAGTAAGAAATTCACAAATGATTTAGGATGGCTATAGAGTTTGGTGTTCAACTTTTGCCGTTTTAGGACTAAACTACTTTTAATGACGATCGTCCTTTTTATTTAATTTGCACAATGTCTTCAGAAACAAACTCAGCGGCTCAATCTACAACTGGTGCAGATGCGATCGATGTGGCGATCGCCTCTGGAATCGACTTTGACGGTACTCCGATTCCGCAGGCAAAATTAGACCTCTACCAGCAAGTGATGGGATTAGAAGCCGGCAGACAGCGCAGTGGCGTGTCAAATACAATGCGATCGCGCATTGTCCGAATCGGTGTCAAACACATCGGACAAGAGGAACTCGATAAAATGCTGGTTGCGGCCAACTTTGCACCGCTGAAAGATAAAGAAGTTGCCTTTTATTACGGCGGTAAATAGATCGTATTTATCGCGCTTATATCATGTCCGGTTGCATCCTTCATGTAGGGCGGGGCGGGTTTATGAGATCCTTAGTTTTCAACAATTGTGGTTGGTGAAACCCGCCCCTGATGATCGGGAACAGTCTTAGATGGTAGGGTAACTGTAGAAGGCGGTATTACCCAATGCACGAAAAATACGGCTGGCGACTGCTGCGAAATTTCTCCCAGAGGTGCAGGATTTTTCTCAAAAACCGGTTTTTTTGCGTAAGTCCTACTTTTGTCATCCCAAATATCGATCGACCTCCCAATCCCTGCCGATTTTGCCTAAAATAGACATAACCCACGCTCATAACATCTGTCATGCAAAGTTACACCCTCGCAGAAGTATGTAATCCACAGGGGACAGTCTTTAACCGCGCTGCTGTGGAGCCAGTTTTACTCACAGATAAATCGCAGCCCAGCCACGTAATTATGTCCGCTGATGCCTATCAGCGCTTGATAGAACGACTGATGGAATTAGAAGATATGCTTTTAGGAAAAGCAGCAAAATCTGCCCTGAGTCAGTCTCAAATGGTTGGTACTAAAACCTTTGTAGAAACACTACAACAACTGGCAAATGGCGAAACTTGATGGTTTACAAACAGTTCTAGACTTTCTCAAGGGTTTGCAACCTAAAATAGCGGCTCAAATTGCTAAAAAAGTGTTAGCGCTGAATGTCGATCCTTTACCTAATGATAGCAAGCAATTAATCGGATATCCGGGTTATTATCGGGTAGATAGTGGCGAGTATCGGATTATTTACAGCTTTAATTCCGAAGAAGATTTGGTAGAAATTATTCTAGTTGGTAAGCGTAACGATGATGAAGTGTACAAAAAATTAGAGCGCCTTTTTTAATAAACTCATTCTCAGTGATGCTGCTCTAAATATCTGTAATTTTTTTGATATTACTCCGGTTTCAAAGCGCGTTCCATCAGCGATAAAACGGCTTGTTCGGCAGTAATTTCACTATTTAATAAGCGATAAACTTGACGAGAAACAGGCACTTCAATGCCGCGTTGATTAGCCAAATCAATCAACACATTAGTAGTATTAACACCCTCCGCCGTGCTCTGCAATTCCTGCAAAATTTGCTCCAAAGATTTGCCTTCAGCCAATCCGAAACCAACCCGATAATTACGCGATAAAGGACTGTTGCAAGTAGCGAGCAAATCTCCTAAACCAGACAAACCGTAAAAAGTTTCTGCGCGAGCTCCCAAACGAACTCCCACCCGAATCATTTCCGGCAAAGCGCGAGTGAGCAAAGCAGATTTAGCATTAGTTCCTAATTGTAAACCGTCGCAAACACCAGCGGCGATCGCAAATACATTTTTCAAAGTTCCACCTAACTCAGTCCCCAGCGGGTCTTCATTCACATAAACCCGAAAAATATCAGAACTGTAAATATTTTGCACTTGCTTGGCCGCTGCTAAATCCGAACTCGCCGCTACCGTTGCAGCCGGCAATCCCTGCTGAACTTCTTCCGAAAGATTAGGGCCAGAAAGTACCACAATTGAATTGTTAGGAAAGGCATTTTGCCAAATTTGAGACGGAGTGCGGGTAGTCGCTGGGTCTAAACCTTTGGTGACGGTAACTATAATTGTACTGGGACTTAACTGTAACGCCAAAAGCCGATCGACCGTTGCTCCAACTCCCTTCATAGAAACTGCCGAAACAACAACATCCGCACCTGTTATAACTGATTCTAGATTAACAGAACTGCTGCGCGACCACAAATTAACCCGAGATCCTTTTTTGCCTCCCAGATTGGCCAGTGCCGAACCCCAAGCACCTCCGCCTAATATTGTTAAACTTGCCATAAAATTTAGTTGTTATGAATGAAACCGCAGATGCACGCAAATCAACGCAGATAAATCATAGCAATTAATCCGCGTTAATCCGCGTGCATCTGCGGTTAAAAACTCTTCTCCTACAAACGCGGCCGCAATCCATAATGACGGTAACGCCAATAATCTCGTAAAATGCGATCGTGATCGAAACATAATCGATCGGGAATCTGCCAACATTCAAAAAATTGTAAATTTTTAGCATCGTCGGCGGCTTGAGGTTCGCCCGTTGCAGAAGCCAAGAATACAATACTGATCGTGTGTTGGCGGGCGTCGCGATTTGGGTCAGAATAAACGTAAAATTGCTCGATTAATTCTACATTCAAGCTCGTTTCTTCTAAAGCTTCGCGTTTTGCCGCCGTTTCTACCGATTCCCCGTAATCTACAAAACCGCCGGGAATCGCCCAGCCGTAGGGAATATTGCGGCGTTCGATGAGTACGATCGGGCGGTGCGGGCGATCGACCAATTCGATGATAATATCAACTGTAGGAGTAGGATTTTTGTATGTCACGAGTTTGGTTACAATAAGTCTGACTTTAGCATACTAGGAATTGGGCATTGAGCATTGAGCTTTGAGAATTAATGATTTTATATGTAACAGATAATCAATCACAAATAACCAACAACTTTCAACAGCCAACAGTCAACTAACAACTAACAAACAATATGCCTAAGTGGTTGGGAAAAGTTTTACGTATCGGTGCGGGTACAATCCTCCTATTAGGTGCGACTGGATACTGGTACGTTTTTATTGCCGGAGCACCTCAGTTAGACCCTCCGAAAATCATAGCCGATGCCGACTTAAAATTTGAACTCAAAACATATAAAAGTGCGGCTATGAATTCAGAGCGCACTTACGGCTTAATTTTGCCGCCTGGTTACGCAAAAAATCCCAAACAGCGCTATCCTGTGATTTTTTTGCTGCACGGCGGACACGGAGACGCGCGTGCTTATCAGGACAAAGCTGCTGTTACTTCTGTGCTTCACGATTTATATAAAAGCAAAAGATTGGCGCCATCAATTGTAATTACTCCTGACGGGAACGACAAGCGGGGTACGAGCCCTTTGTGGGACCCGCAGTATTTTGACGGGCCGAACGGTAAGGTGGGAAGTGCGATCGGCTCCGAGTTAGTGTCGATCGTAAAATCGCGCTACAGAACGCTGGAAGACCCCAAATTTTGGGCAATGGGAGGACAATCTTCGGGGGGTTGGGGAGCTTTTAATATCGGTTTGCGCTACTTGAATAATTTTAATATTCTGTTCAGCCACAGCGGTTATTTTACCGATCGAACCGGCAATGCTAACAGTCCTCAATATTTAGTGGAAAAACTTAGTGTTAAAGATAAACAGCAGTTGCGCGCTTATTTGGATGCTGGGGAAGCAGAGGCAGACTTTCTGAATTCTACTCAGCAGTTTCACGAGCAATTAAACAGCTTGGGTATTGCTAACGAGTTTCACAAATTTCCGGGAGGACACGGGATTATCGGCCCCGATGTCGGTTGGAATTATTGGCACAAGCATTTAGCCGATTCTTTGAGTTATGTTGGAAAACAGTTTAAAATATCCCTGGCCGCACAGAAAAATTAGAAAGGTGAACTGTGTTATCCCAAAAAACTAGGATTGGACTCTGGACTGCATCATTTTTAACCGGATTGGTAGGAGTTATTAACTTGCTGTCTGCTGTAACTCCTAGTTTACCCGATCGCCGAAATTGCCTAGAACCGTTTTTCCCTTTTCCCGTGCGTGCGGGCGGGCATTTTTTTGCAGCAGTTATAGGATTTATGCTGCTAACTCTGGCAACTAATTTGTTGCGGCGAAAGCGGATTGCTTGGTTGCTGACGGTGGGATTGTTAATCGTTTCTATTGTAATTCATTTAGTCAAGGGATTGGATGTTGAAGAAAGCTTGCTTTCTGGGGTGCTGCTGTTTCACTTGTTGGTGATGCGAAAGACGTTTACTGCTAAATCCGATCGCCCTTCAATTGCTCGAGGAATCCGGGTTTTGCTGGGGGCTTTGCTGTTTACGCTGGCTTACGGGACGGCGGGTTTTTACATTCTGGATGGAGGTTTTCAAGTTAACGGACAAGCGGTTAATTTTGATTTAGACACAGCTTTGTTCCAGACTTTGGCAATGTTTTTTACGGCGGACAATGCGGGGTTGGTTCCGCAAACTCGGTTTGCTAACTTTTTTGCGGATTCGATTTATGCTGTAGGTACGGTAACGCTTGGTTACGCACTTTTAATGCTGCTGCGGCCGGTCCTGCTGCGAGATTCGGCAAGTATTTCGGAACGGAATAAAGCTAAAGAAGTTGTAGCAAAATACGGGCGGACAACGCTAGCGAGACTGGCGTTGCTTCAGGATAAATCTTATTATTTTAGTCCGTCGGGAAAAAGTACGATCGCCTATGTGCCGAAAGGTAGAGGCGCGATCGCTTTGGGAGATCCTATCGGGCCCGCAGAAGACCGCAAAGAGGCAATTCTGGGGTTTCAAGAATTTTGCGATCGCAACGATTGGTATCCAGCATTTTATCAAACTTTGCCCGACGATCTAGAAATGTATTGTAATCTCGGTTTTCGAGTCGTGCAAATTGGCGAAGAAGCTATTGTCAATCTCAAAACTTTTACTCTCAAAGGCAAGGCCAATCAAAACTTGAGAACTGCTATCAACAGACTGACAAAGGCCGGCTATCAAGTCGAATTTTACGAACCTCCCTTAAGTTCGGAATTGATGCGGCAAATGAAACTGGTCAGCGACGAGTGGCTGCAAATGGTTCAGGGTGCGGAAAAAAAGTTTTCGGTGGGTTGGTTTGACGAGGCGTATTTGCGGGAAACTCGCGCCGCAGCCATCCACACTCCAGACGGTAGAATTAGTGCTTTTGCTAATATGATCTCGGCGGGAGATGGGGTAGTTGGAGTTGATTTAATGCGGCGCCGCACTGAGGTGGAAAATGGCACGATGGAGTGTTTGTTTGCTTCGATGTTGCAGTATTGTCAAGAATTGGGATATGAAGAATTTGATTTGGGTTTGTCGGCTTTGGCGGGAGTCGGAGAAGCTGAGAAATCCGGGCGGTTGGAAAAGGTTTTAATTTATCTTTCGGAGCACTTGAGCAAGTTTTATAATTTTAAGGGATTGCACAGTTTTAAAGATAAGTTTGGGCCGCAGTGGGAACCGCGTTATTTTGTTTATCCGAGTTTGGGGAGTTTGCCGGATGTTGTGGTTGCTTTGATTCGGGCCGATTCGGGCGATCGGCTTTTGGATTATTTGCGCCCGGGAAGTTAGGCGATTTTAGATTGAAGATTGAAGGTTTTAACGCAGCAATTACCAACAAATAGGAGCAGTTTATGAATTTGACGCTGAATATATCACCTGAATTGGAGCAATATCTCTTACAGTCTGCTGAGCGGCGAGGTCTTTCTGTGGAGGAAGTAACCTTGCAAATGCTGATGGGATGTATGCAGAGTCAGGAACAGGATTTGATCGCATCTGGTGCGGTGTGTGAAGTTTGGTCTCCCTATGATGCGTTTGATGCTGCACAGACGATGCTGGAAGTTTTAAAGCAATCGAAAGCTCAAGAGGATGAGTAATGTGGAACGATTTTCTTTTGTATCTGTTAATAATGCTTTAGGGGAAATTGGATTTCGTCCTATTTTGCCAATTACTTTAGTTTATCAGAATGCTTCTGTGGTGGCTTCTGGGCTACTGGATACGGGGGCAAGCGTTAATGTTTTACCCTATAATGCAGGTGTCCAACTTGGTTGTGAATGGGAGCGGCAGACTACTGTTCTTAGTTTGACGGGAAATTTGGCACAGTATGAGGCGCGCGTTGTGGTTATGCAGGGACAGGTTGGGCAGTTTGAACCCGTGCAGCTTGTGTTTGCTTGGACTCGGGCTGAAAATGTACCGTTGATTTTGGGTCAGGTGAATTTCTTTATGGAGTTCGATGTTTGTTTTTATCGATCGCAATTGGCGTTTAATGTTAGTCCTCGTTGACTGGTTTAACTAATTCCGAGGCTCTGCCGTGAACCCATATCACTCTTGCTCTGCCTCGGCTGGAGAATGGAGGCAGAGCCTCCGGATCTGTGTTACCAGGCCGAGCCTGGTAACGAGTAACGATATCGTTGTCAATCGAACGGATACGACTAATGACTAATGACTAATGACTAATGACTAAGTTATGCCAACCCCCGCAGCGGCACGCGCTGCTTTTGCAAAACCTCTGCATAAAGCTTTTCCAACTCCGTTATATTCTGACTGAGAGTGTATCGCTCCATCGCCCGTTGGCGTGCTTTTTGACCGAGCAGCATTGCTAACTCAGGATGGTCGCAAAACAGCGGCAGCAAGGTTTGCAACTGACTCCGCACCCGCTGAGTGTTCAAAACTATCCCCGCACCTTCCTCCAATGCCTCGCCGTCAGCACCGGCATCCGTTGCCAAACAAGCTAAACCGCAGGCCATCGCTTCCAGAAGCGACAGCGACAGTCCCTCCACCAAAGAAGGCAAAATAAATACGTCTGCACCGCGCAGAATTTCGATCCGGCGTTCCTCCTCGGCAACAAATCCGAGCCACACAATGCCATCATCTTCGCCGTAAAACAGTTGCAGCGAGGCTGCTAGGGGCCCGTCGCCCACGATCGCCAATACGTTCCCAGGGCCAAAATTGCACTGTTTCCATGCCTTTAGCAAAGCCTCGACATTTTTCTCCTGGGCAATGCGGCCTTGGTAAACAAAAATTCGATCGGCTTTTAATTGCGACTTCAACCCCGAAGGCCCGGGCGAATACTTCACCGCGTCTACTCCGTTGGGAATCACTGCCACCCGTTCTTCCGGCACTCCCAAGCGCACCAAAATATCTCGCTGAATGTAAGAAAATACGATCGTCGAGTCGTAGTTCGCCAAAAACGGGGCATACAGTTGATACATCAGGTGTTGGGTTCCCGATGTCAAATTCCGCAATTTGCGATCGAACGGCGGGTGAAAAGTCGCTACCAAAGGCAAATTCAATTCTTGACAAATTTCCGGCAGCAGAAAGTCTAGAGGCGAAAGCGTCAGGGAAGCGTGAACCACATCGGGTTTCAGCCGCCGCAGAGATTTCATCAGCACTGTGCGGGATTTGAGAGTGGGAATCGTATAAATTTGCGATTTGTAGTGACAGGGTAAAGAGACTTCGTTGCAACTGGCAGACGAAAGCGAATTGGTATATGAGGTTTGAGCAATTCCCTTCCCCCATAAACCATTTGCCATGTTCCACCCCGTATTGTTCCTGTCCAGCGGGCCCGCTTCTTGGGCAAAGTGCAGGAAACTGACTTGGTATCCCCGGTCTAATAGTGCGTTGGTGACTTCCCTGGAGTAAGTGACGTTACCGCAAAAAGGTGATTTTTTTCCTAGCCAAGCGATGTGCATTCCAGTAAATCAGAGTTTGTTATTTTTTAGATTCGATCGACTTTGCTATTACTGCTACGGAAAATATACCAGGTTAAGACACCCCCAGCCATCGCTAATCCTGCTAAGGCCAAAAATACTGTCGGCAAACCCAGAAATGTTTCCGCTACCCCGGCCAAACCCAACGGTAAACTCAAAGCGATATTAGTAGCATTGTTTTGCAGCCCGAAGACTTTTCCCCGCATTTCTTCTGGGGTTTCTGCTTGAATTGTAGTCTGCATCGGCACTCCCACCAATGAGGCAAATAAACCCAACAGGGTAATGAACAGCACTGATATCCACAAATGCTGTGTAAATGCAGACAGGCCCATCAGAGCAAGTGCCATGCCGATAGATCCGATTAAACTCAGTTGGGAGTGAGAAAATTTGTGACCGAGATAGCCGACTGTCGTCGCCCCACCAGCCATACCGACGCCCACCGCAGCCAGCAAAAAGCCAAATTGCGACGCTTTCATACCGGGGAGAATTTCTGCCAGCCGCACCGCTAGAACTGCCAAGGCTGCAAAAATGGAAAAGAGAATAATTAGTTGAATTAAAGCATTGCGGACTTTCGGTTGAGCCTTGATGTAACGCAGGCCGTCTTGCAAATCTGCTAGGGGGTGTGGCGGTTCGTGTTCGGCTTCGTTTTTTTCGCCTGTTTTCATCGACAGCAATAGCACTCCGGCGAAAACGTAACTTCCGCCCACTACTAATTCTTTGCCGATTCCCAGTCCGCCGCCGAGGTTGCTAAATAGGGTGTCGGCTAAAGCTAGTAAGGGTTCTCCGACTGCAAAGCCAATAATCACCGAACCCATCATGGTTGTGGTGTAGAGCGAGTTTGCCGATAGCAGGTGGCGGCGTTCCACAATTAGGGGAATCACTGACTGTTCTGCTGGGGCGAAAAATTGAGTTAGAGTCGAGACTAGGAATGTCACTAGCAGCAGCAAGCAGAATCCGAGTGGCAGTTGACCGAGTTCCCACCCGTCTGAGAGCCACAGCAGCACGGGCAATGTTAAAACGAAGGCTCCCCGCAGCAGGTTTGTGGCGACCAGCACTGCTTTTTTCGACCACCTATCGACATACACGCCTGCGGCGGCCCCGAACAGCACTGCGGGAATGGTAAAGGCGATCATGATTGCTGATACCCACCTGCTGATGGTTTGATCTGGCGCTTGAAAGCGGCTGGCCACGAGGGCGATCGTCAGTACGAGATAAACTTTATCTGCTAGTTGGGAAAAAACTTGCCCGCTCCACAATACTAGAAAATTTCGGTTTTTCAGAACTGGCAGAAATGCTGTTTCTTTTTCGGGAGTTTCGGCTACTGCTTCCGAGTTCCCGGCTGCTGGGTCTGCTGTTGCCACCGGGGGGATTGCTTCGGGTTGTTGGCTTTTGCCGTTGCTTGACTCTGTTTCTGGCGTTGTGGGATATTTATCCATTTCTAAGTCTTGGACGTTGCTCCATTGTCGATCTGCCAAGGCGGGTTCCGAGCGAAAATCGGGAAAATTTTCTCGTTCTTCCATTTTGTGGTGGGTCACAGCTAAAACAGATATTGTCAAATCAGAATCGGACAGTCGCATCATAGGATTTGGGTTGGCTCGCCTGGGAGGGTGGAGGTTGGGGGGATGTGAATTTCAAATTGAGGTGTTAACCCCTAAGTTTATTAATAATCTCGTAACTTTATCTCTCTCTATTATCTGATGTCGCAACAATCTTGAAAATTTACCTCAAATTGCAGGCTTGTTCGGCTATCCCCCAGGCTGGGGGTGCGATGTACGATCGTTCCTTCACCTATTTAAGTCAACACTCAAAATTTAAAACTCAAAACTCTCTAAGTAGGTATCGATCGAGCTTCCCGATCTAATCGTGCAACCTAAATGATACTGGGCATATTGTCGCAAAATATTTTCTACTGATACCCAAGTTGTTCGATCGGCAATCCCCTCTCCTAGTTCTGGACTAGCCAACTGTTGCAGCGCTGCTAATTCCTTAGCATTTATCTCGAAATTTGTCAAGTGTTTGCTGCCATTTGTTTGCCGGGAACGGGAGGCGGATTTGTACAAGCTACCGATTTCTGAAGAGAGTTCTGCCTCTAAATTAGCTAGTTCGGGCAAGCTGAAGGTTCCCCCAGAGGGTATACTAAACCCGGTTTGCCAGTTCGGATCGGTGAAATTTGGGATGAGCGGGTGTCTGGTGGCGCAGCAGACTTGGACTTGGGGCGCGAGGCCGGCTAAGGCTAGCAGGTGAAAAATGCCGTGGGTGAGGTGGGCGACAAGCACGGCGGCGGATTGGATTTCTGTGCGATCGGACAAACGCTCCAAACGGCTCAAATGTTCGCCCAGCAACCAAAAGAGTTCTTCTTGGGGTTCGTCGGAAAAGGCACTGGCGATCGCCAATTCGGCCAGATATTGCGCCGCTGCGAGTTTCCCGAGGTTGCGGCTCAAACCCGGATGGGATTGTACCGTGTCGGCTTGGGTAATTTTGTCGAGCGATCGACCTTTGGCAATTAACAATTCATTGACCACAAATAATTCGCTTCTACCGCCAATGGTCGATCGGTGTTTGCGAACACCCGGTGCTACGGCTCGAATTAAGCCGAATTCCCGCGTCAAAATTGTCAGCACGCGATCGGATTCACCGATGGGCGCACTCTTGAGATTAATGCCAGTTGCTTTATAAGTTCGAGTCACTCGATTTTAGATTTTAGATTTTAGATTTACTGCAATACTTCGGACAGTTTCATTGTCCTGGTTGGTCGATCGGCCTGGAACAGTCATTCTACAGTTGGCCCTCAAAAACTGTCCGAAATATTGTTATTAGACAGTAGCAAAAACAGTCCAGGACGCAGAACTTTTATTGGTAGGGTGCGTAAGGGCGAACCAATTCCCAATTAGCCATTACCAATTAGCCCTTGCTAATGACTAATGACTAATGACTTTTATCTAAATTATCTCGCTGGCGGATTAATTCCGGGCCGCGGGAAGTCCCCAAACGAGTTGCACCCGCGACTATCAAATCTAAAGCTTGTTCGTGAGTGCGAATTCCGCCGGCCGCTTTAATCCCAATGCGTCCCTTCGTAACTTCCTTCAGCAGTCGCACATCGTCAACTTTCGCCGGGCCAAAAAAGCCAGTGTTGGTTTTGATGTAAGCCGCACCAGCTTCCATGCAAATCTGGGCCGCTAATTGTTTTTCGGCATCCGAAAGAAGAGAACTTTCGATAATTGCTTTGATGGTGAGATTAGTTTCTTCGCAAATTTGGGCTAATTCCCGGTGGAATTCGTCGATTCTTCCAGCTTTCAACAATCCTAAGTTAACGGAAACATCTAACTCTACGGCTCCATTATCTGCGGCTTCTAGAGCTTCGTAAAGTTTCACAGTTGAAGTCGAAGCACCGGTCGGAAAACCTATAACTGTACAGACTTTGGGACGTTTGCCGTGCAGCAGCTCAACTGCTTGTCTGACGTAGGCGGGATACACGCAAACTGTGACAAAGCCAAATCTCTCTGCTTGTTGGCAACAGTTTTCTACTTGCTCTGGCGTAGCGGTGGGGTCGATCAGGCCGTAGTCGATCGAGGGCGCAATATCGATGTCTGCCTGGTTTGCAGCCATTGCTGTTTTTTCTCCGAAGTAACTACTTACTTATTATGTAGCGAATTTACCAATCTTCGATCGAAAGCAGCCCGGGTACAATTCCCCGGATTCATCCGTGAGGTCGCTTTCTCCAATTCTTCAATCTAAAATCTAAAATCTAAAATCTAAAATCGATTGACTTTACTCGGGGCCTGAGCGAGCACAAATACTCAATTCGCTGCTCGTAAAAACGCTTGTGGGAATTGGTTCACCTATTTATGCCAAAAAAAATATATTTTGATATCTGCCTTTAGATACATTTTGGATCTTTCTTTAGGTATACTTTGTTAAAAGGAGTTGCGGTAGAGCCTGCGTCAGCTACGCTAGGGCAGAGCCTGGTAGCGTCTACTGTTTTTACTCTTAGTAGTGCTTTAAAAACATCAAAGCCAGTGCCAAGCATGAATCATTTAGAACTCGAACAAGAAATTGGAAAGATGGCTAGAGCGATGATGACTCGCAATAGCTTAATTGGTAAAGATTTGATTGCCGATCTCAGAGGGCGGCTGTCTGTTGACAGTGTAGCTGCTTTGATGATTGTCAGTATTGAGCGTTTGATTTGGTCTGACTGCGAGTCGGTAATCTGGAGTTTGAGTTATTTGATTCCTGCTGACGTGATGGAAGAAATTCGCCGGATTACTGCGCTGGTTGTTTGCCAGCGGTTGATGGGCAAGGGTTTTGTGCTGGGGAAGGATTTTAGTATTGATGCTGCTGGCAGATTGCTGTTGAGCGAGAATGCTAAAACAGCGGTTGTGGTTGCTTGAATTGGGCAAGCAGAAGTAGGAGCTATAAGCGCTATGAGATTTGCAGTTGGACTTTGGGTGCTCGATCACTTTTTGTGTGACTGCAAACTTAATTCGGGATGCGGTAATAGTTGCCTGATGCAGGCAGATTTAAGATTAGCAGCAGCTCTCAAAAACGATGAGTGCGGTTAGCTGAAAGAGCATTTTACGAGAGGAAAATAGTTATTTGGGATTGCCAATTGTTGAGGTTGTTACTAGCAGTGTGTACGGGCGATCGCCCTGTATCAAAATTTTCAGATTTTTAGTGGAATTACCGTTTAAATCCCGGTATTGTTTCATATAAAATCAGTCTTAAGATAGATGCGAAGTATTATGAACTTAATTCAAAACTTGGAAGCCGCTTGGTATTACCATCTGGGTTCGCGCCACCTCGAAGCTAACGATAATGATGGTGCTCTGGCCAACTTTAACAGAGCTGTGAAGTTGCAATCGGATCATTATAAGGCTTGGTTCGGGCGAGGTATGGCTTTGGGGAACTTAGAACGGCACTTAGAGGCCTTGAAAAGTTTTGATGAGGCCTTGGTAGTGGAGCCGAATGCGAGCTTTGGCTGGCACAACCGGGCTATTGCTTTAGGAAAGTTGGGCCGCTGGTTGGAGGCTCTCAACAGTTTTGACAGGGCTCTGGAGTTCAACCCCTGCGCCGCTAGTATTTGGCACAACCGGGGACTGACGCTGATTGATATGGGGCTTTACGATAAGGCTGTTCTGAGTTTCGATCGCTCTTTAAAATTATACCCGGAGGCTGCTGGGGCGTGGTACAACCGAGGTAATGCTCTGTTGGAACTCAAGCTTTACTATCAGGCGCTCAACAGTTTTGACAGGGCGATCGAGTTTAACCCTGACGATGCGAAGGCTTGGTACAATCGCGGTTTAGCTGCGAACTCAATGGGACTTTACAAACAAGCAGTAGCCAGTTTTAGCCGATCGCTCGCTCTGAAACCCGGCAGAGCCGAAGCTGTGGGCGAACGGAGAGTTGCTTTGGGAAAATTAGTAGGTTTAAATCAGACAAATGGCCAGTTCACTCCCACATCAGAGTCTCCCTTTGAAGATTATTTAATTTGGTATAACCGGGGTGTGGAATTGGCGCGAAAAGGCTGCTACTCGGAGGCGATTGCTTGCTACGAAATTACTTTAGAAATAAATCCTGATTTTGCTAATGCTTTTTACAATAAAGCTTGTTGTTATGCACTACTGGGATTTGCTGATTTGGCCCTTGACAATTTGCAGCGGGCTGTGGAGTTTATGCCTAATTTATACCGAGAGCTAGCTTTAGCTGACTCGGATTTAAGCTGCATTTGGAAACAAGAACGTTTTGAAGCGCTGATCCAAGGTTGATTTTAGGCAAAAAAACAGCTCGCCGATCGGGCGAGCTTTTCTGCTTGGGGGGCGCAAATTCGATCGCCTGAAAGTATTTGTGCGATCTTTGCTATTGCACAGAAACTCTGATGGAGGGCTTGACCGGCCTCTTGGCAACTACAATCACCCGGTAAGTGCCGGATTCCGGGAGTTGAGCAAAAGTTTGACCTTCGCCTTGATCCAGGAGTTGTCCCGACGGAGATTCGATCGCCAGATCTAGATTTTTGTTGCTAGCTGTCACCATAATTGTCTGTCCCTGCTTGCCTTGAACCGTGATAGGCTGGATTTGGTAGCCGGACATTTTGAGTTTAATTGTGGCTTGTTTTTCCTTGAATGCTAGGGGAATTGCGCGATCGGGTCTATAAGTCCACTTGGCGTTAAAGTCGCGTCCGAGTACAAAGCTGCTGGTTTCACCTTTCGGGATAACTCGCACGCGGTAGATGCCGGACTCTGGCAACTGGCCGATCCACTGATTGTCTGCTTTTTCAATAACCCCCATATTTTCACCATTGGGACTGTAAAGTTCGGCTTTCAGTTGTCCCGCCCACAGGGAGAGAGTAAGTTCTCGCCCTTTGATGCCTTCAAAAATATAGGTGGTGGGTTGGTTGATGGTTTCTCTAATTTCCGAAGTTGACATTCGCTCGATGGGTTCGAGCTTTGGAACTGTGGCAGATATAGCGGGTTTGTTAACGGTTTCTGTAATTTCCGAGGCAGCCATCAGCTCGCTCGGTTCAAATTTTGGGGCTACTGGGCTGGCAAATACTGATTTTGCCGTCATCATCAGTAGCATTCCAGTCAGTAAAATTAGTTTTTTCATGTCGCACTTCCGAGGGGGGTAAGGAGTTGTATATGGTTACTTGTGTTTGCCTGTTTTCACCGGATCTAATCTGGCGATCGCACAGAGGCTACAGCAGCATAGAGGATACACGTAAATATCTCGTACTTGCACAAAAACTGATGGTAGCAGGTTGGCAGTTCGGGAGCTAAGTAGTAGCCTCAGTTTTTCGGGACATTTCAATGATACTCCCTACACATAATATCATTAGAGAATATTAGTAATTTGGTCTAGGAAAATTCAAGCTGTTTCGGAGGATCTTGCTTAAAAAATTCCCCCACCCAAAAAACGCGGTGTTTTGGATTGTGGCTTTGCCTTACTACTAGAAAACGGCTAGCACCCCCACGGGGTAAAAGCCCTAGTCTTATTTAGTTTTTGACGATCGACTAATTATCAGTCCTGGACGCACACACTCTCTGTAAGGTGCACAGTACACACCTTACCGCTTGTAATGGCGGGTGCCGGTTAGTACCTCTGATACAAACGAGTTTACCGGTGCACTCACCCGCCCTCCCACACGAGGTTAATTTGTACTACGAACCTGCGAGGATTTTCAGGTAAGCTTGTACTGTGTTGAACAACCCCATTTCTAGCGCTTCAGCAATTAAAGCATGACCGATAGATACTTCGAGTATATCAGGAATAGAGCAAAATTTAGCTAAGTTTTGCAAATTTAAATCATGTCCGGCATTCACTCCCAAACCTGCTGATTGAGCGGCTTGAGCTGCTAAGACATATTGTTGAAAAACAGATTCTACTTTACCTTCGCGAAAAGCAGTTGCGTAGGGTTCCGTGTACAATTCTACTCTGTCTGCTCCCACTTCTTTTGCTAGCGGCATGATAGCAGGATCTGCGTCCATAAACAGGCTGACTCTGATGCCGTTGTTTTTGAGTTTTTCAATAATTGGTAAGAGCCGATCGCGATTTTCGGGAATATTCCAACCGCTATCCGATGTTAGCACGTCGGGAGCATCCGGCACCAAGGTACACTGAGCCGGTTTTACGTCGCAAACTATATCCATAAATGGCGGCTGAAACGGATTTCCTTCGATGTTGAACTCGACAGTTAGCATTTTGGCTAATTCGTAAACATCGGTAGCTTTGATGTGCCTTTCGTCGGGGCGGGGATGGACTGTAACGCCGTGGGCTCCGGCGGCAATTACTGTTTTTGCGGCTTCGGTAACGCTGGGGATGCCGATGTTTCGAGAGTTTCTGAGGAGGGCAATTCTGTTGATGTTGACGCTGAGTTTTGTCACGGGAGGTTAATCTTGAAGGTTGATGCTACTATATTAATCGCTTTCGGTACGAAACCTTGAGCCTATTGCGGTAGTCTTAGGGCATTCTCAGAGTAAAAATTAGCTTCTGCAAGCGGCAAGGTTTCTGCAAAAAAAGCCTCAGCTATTTGCTGTTTTGCGGCCAAATCTTCAAGGTTTGCAATGCAGGAAAGCGGTGCGACGCGATCGACTATTTCGGGCGGAAAGTCTCGGCTAAAATATTTTAGTTCAAAGTCGTATCTGTGCGGACGGTAAATCATGCCCAGCAGTTCGACTAAGGGTAGAAGCGTCCAGTTGTGATAGTTGCCGATCGCATCTACTAAATGTCCGCGATAAATCTCTTTTTTAACCAGAGGTTGCAGCAAATCGAAACGGATTTTAATTTCGTTAAATCTCGACTGCATTGTAGATAAATGTTTGCTTCGATCCAAAAGAGGGGGTACAATTAGATTAGCTTTGTCAAAGGCGATCGGCACTTTCCCGTGTCTCTCTATTTCCAGGAAATCGTTGCGGCTGCTGCGCCGGAAAACGGCGAAATCAATTAGCAAAAAAGGCGGGGTTTTTTTCAGCCGCCAGAAGCACTGCGACTGACCGTGCCAAGCGGGTTCGGGAACTCGATATTTGAGTTCGATTTCGCCAATTTCTGCGAGGGCTTTTTCCACAATCTCAAATGTTTCTTCCACGCAGTTATCTTCAACCACAACTGCAATATCGAGGTCTGACCACTCGTCGGTGTATCCGTGTGCTGCTGAACCTCCTTGCCACAAAGCGAGAACAAAATCTAAAGGTTGTAAGGTAGAAACAATCTTTTCGAGAATGATTTGTCTCATGGAATCAAGCTATCTGTTTGTTTTGATTGTAGCGCCAATTCTGTAAAGGCAGTTGCCGACAAAGCGCCAAGAAAATCGGCAGCACAAGCGGCTATTAACTCAGTCCTGGAGGCACGGGCAGTCAGAAACCGGGTTTTTTACCGAATCTGTGGACTACAACTCGTCTTTTCGTAAAAAACCCGGTTTCTCGGCTCCAATGCGTCCAGGACTATAACTATTAAAAGTGCTATCCGATGTTGCTGAGAGTTGTGTCTTGAGGCCCGGCCATGAAGATTGAGCTTCTGATGTTGATTGTTGAGGGGTCTGTACTCATGATAAGACCCACAATGTCACCGCAGGAACAGAGGATAGCAGTATCCCCAATGCCGTCTTTGTTGACATCAACGGAAGCGAAACTGATATCATCCATGCCTTGGGTGCCTTTGTAGTAGGCAATTTTGATGATGTCGCCTTGGCTGGGGTTGAAGTCGAGAATGCGATCGGCAAAAGCAGCACCAGCGGTAAATGTATCGCCGCGCAAAATAAATTGATCTGCTCCTTCTGAGCCGATTAAGAAGTCAGCACCACTATCGCCGATCAAGATATCATTGCCCGCATTTCCAATCAGTACATCAATGCCCGCTCCACCTCGGATTACGTCATTTCCCGCTCCGCCTAATAGGTAGTCGTCTCCTTGATTGCCCATAATTATATCGTCGCCCTCACCCCCGTCGAGCAAATCGTTGCCTTGTGCGCCCTTCAACATATCGTCGCCGCGAGCGCCAACCACTGTATCGTTACCTGCATTGCCGTTAGCGGTATCGTTGCCCTGAGTGCCGATAATTTGATCGTTGCCGCCCCAAGCACGGAGCCCTCCTAATTGCCGTGCATCTTCTGGTGTAATTTCTATGAGGTTATCAGCATCATCTGCATCAAAAAAGCGACTTTCTTTAGCTCCTAAAGAAGCGCGACTAATTATGTCAGACAAGCTTAAAAGCTTGCTGTCATCGCTAATAACATTCGCCTCGCCCAAGTCGTTGACTTTAAGAGTAATGGGGATATTGTTAATACTCTCAAAACTGAAATAATCGGTGAATCCTGATTTTGCAGAATTGCCCAGCAAAACATCTGGCATTTCAATGATGTCTGGGGCTAATTCGGACTTGGCCGTACTGTCAACGTGCTTGGCAATCTTGTTTAGATCGATATCTGCGCCTACAGCCTGACCGCTGGGTGTCACTACCTTTGGTTCCGGGGTAAGGGTGAGGTAATTCGCACCTGTGATGTTGCTTTCCCCGGCTTGGCTGTCCATGATTTTCCGCAGATCGTTAGGAATCATATTCCCGATATGCGAAGCTCTGATTATTCCGGAATTGGATTCTATTTTACTTGCCATTTGGCTTGCCTATCTTTGAAATTAACTTTGCTTATTTCAAACTACATCAAAAATCTTTTGTATTTACTTTGGTTCCGTAATTTAGATAAGTTATGGCTGTTTTAATAAGTTTTACGTTTAGTCTATTGACAAACGTGGTATAAGCTTAAATATGTGAGTTTTACAATGCGTCTTTTGACAAAAACAAAAAAATAATATAATGAAAAATATTGTATTTTGCAATTAAGTTTAAATTTATGAATGTCAGCTTTTATTGAGATTATATCAAGATTATTTTTAACCGCAGAGGTCGGCAGATGAACGCGGATGAACGCAGATTGTGTGAGTCGGTACAGTAAAAAATATGGAGATGTTAAATAGAAGTTGATCTCTGTTTTATAGCAGAGCAATCTAAATGATGAGGATAGGGGAGAGTTGATGCCTTTTTATAGCATTTGCTTGAAAATTTGGTGGTGCTGCGGTCGATCGGGAAACAGGGTGCAGCGGCACAGGCATTGAAAATCAGTTTTCAATCATCATTATGAGAAACTTGCCCGCCGTCCGGTAACATGAGAAAGGATTAAATTTTAACAGCGCGGCATGGCTACTATTTGGGAACTCGACTTTTACAGCCGTCCAATCCTAGACGAGCGAGAGAAAAAAAAATGGGAAGTGTTGATCTGCGAAAGCCCGCTGAATGTAGGCGACAAGGCCGAATCTCTGTTTCGCTACTCGCAATTTTGCTCCAGTTCTACCGTGAATTCCCTGTGGCTGGCAGGTGCAATTAAAGATGCGATCGCCGCAGCACCGAAACGACCCGAAAAAATCCGCTTTTTCCGCCGCCAAATGGCGAACATGATTACTAAAGCCTGCGAGGAGTTGGACATTCCCGCCGCCTGCAGCCGCCGCACCCTCGCCCTCAGCCTGTGGCTGGAAGAACGGATGCAAAACGTTTATCCCGCCGAACCGGGCTATCAACCGGTTGTGAACCCGAGCGTTCAATTTGTACCCGAAACGCCAGTTGCGCTGCCGGATGCTTTAATCGGCGAAAAATGGGCGTTTGTGAGTTTGCCGATCGCCGCTTTTGACGAAATGTCCGAGTGGGATATCGGATTTGGCGAAGCTTTCGGGCTGCCGATGACAGGCCTGGACCCGGAAACGCAAATTCCGGGACTGATTATCTACTCGTCGAGAGCAACCGCCCTGGCAGGTTGGATGTCGGGTTTGGAGTTGGCTTTTCTGAAATTTGAGAGCGGCCCGCCCGCTAGGCTGGTATTAGATACGGGAGCTAACGATCGCTGGATTTTAGCTAATCTCAGAGACGCAGCAACTGAGAGAGAAGCGAAAGGATTTGAAGCCGCTAAAAACCAAGCAAAAAAAGTACATTTCTTAGCAATTCAGTCGAATCCAGAATCGGAATCCTTTGCAGGATTTTGGCTGCTGCACGAACTAACTATTTAGTCGCTCGCTTGGCAATAACTGATATCTGGCAGCATTCTCAATCAGATTTAAGCAACCTGGTTTTTTCAGGAGAAATCTCGGCTTTCAGATCTGACCCGCAGCAAGAAAGCCGGTTTCTGACCGCACCCAAAAACGGATACCGTGCCACGTATTTCTGTCGTGGAAAGATCGAAATTTTAGATTATAGTTCAAGTTCCCACATTCATCTGTGGAGTAAATCTAAAACCTAAAATCTAAAATCTAAAATCGACTGATGGGATTGGCAAGATGCAAACAATCACAAATGCGTAGAATCTTGTTATGGCGCATTGCACCAGTTTCTCAAAAGAATCTAAATGTAAACCCGTGCACCCAACCCATATCCAGTAAGTTATTGCCAATTCTTTAATCGAAAATCGAAAATCGAAAATCGAAAATCGACTGACGCCCATTACCAACCACCGACAACAATGACCAATGACCAATCAGCAGAACAACTGCTAGAATTAGCCACCAAAGCAGGTGCAGAAGCTGCTGAGGTATTGGAATCGCAATCGCTTTCGCGGCCGGTCTTTTTTGAAGCAAACCGCCTCAAACAGCTAGAAACCGCCCAAGCAGAAGGCATTGCCCTGCGGCTGTGGCGGGATGGGCGGCCGGGTTTGGCGGTGGCCTACGGGCCCGTGGAACCGCAAATTTTGGTGGACAGGGCGATCGCGCTTTCGCAACTCAACGAACCGGAAACCATCGAACTCGGCACCGGTGAGAAAGTTGTTTATCCCGATCGCGGAGTGTCGGTGCCGGCCCAACAGCTAGTAAACTGGGGAAAAGAGGCGATCGCGATCGTCCGCGAAGCCTATCCCGAAAGCCTCTGCACCGCCGAACTCGACTGCGAAATCGAAAGCACCCGCTTGCTGAATACCAGAGGCTTGGATTCGAGTCACACCGACACCACCCTCAGCGGTTACTTGTCAGCAGAATTAGTGCGGGGCGAAGATTTCCTCAACATTTGGGAAGGCGAAACCCAACGCGGTACCCTCGACTTAAACACCAGCGCCAAGCGGGTTTTGCAGCGTTTGGAATGGGCGAAAGATAATGTTGCTCCCGCCACGGGCCGCGTGCCGGTGTTATTTACAGCCAAAGCAGCCGACTTGCTGTGGGGGACTGTCTGTGCGGCGCTGAACGGCAAACAGGTACTCGAAGGCGCTTCGCCTTGGAACGATCGATTGGGCCAACAAGTGACATCGCCGCTTGTCACCCTCTCGCAGCAGCCGGATATCGGGCCCTATAGCTGTCCCTTTGACGACGAAGGTACTCCGACTCGGGCGATCGTCTTTATCAACAGCGGAGTGTTGCAGCTATTTTATACCGATCGCACCACCGGTCGAGCCTTGGGCAGCGGCACCACCGGCAACGGATTTCGCCCGGGTTTGGGCAGCTATCCCACGCCGAGTTTGTTCAATGTTTTGATTAAACCAGGTTCGCTTTCGCTAATCGATTTAATCGCTCAATTAGACGACGGAATTCTAGTCGATCAAATGCTCGGTGGCAGTGCCGGAATTTCCGGCGATTTTTCAATAAACGTCGATCTCGGCTACCGAGTCAAAAAAGGTCAAATAGTCGGCAGAATCAAAGACACAATGGTAGCAGGCAACGTCTACAATGTCCTCAAACAATTAGTAGAATTGGGAGGAGACTCTGAGTGGAACGGTTCTTGCCACACACCGTCTTTAATTGTAGAGGGATTGTCCGTCATCGGCAAAAATTAAAGTCAGTTGGCAGTTGTCAGTTGGCAGTTGTCAGTTGTCATCAATCATCAATCATCAGTTAACAGTCAACAGTCATCAGTTAACAGTCAACAGCCAACAGTCAAAAATTCCCTATTCCCTATTCCCTATTCCCTATTCCCCATTCCCCATTCCCCATCCCCACACATACTATGCGTATTTGTTTTATCGGCGATTCTTTTGTAAACGGTACTGGCGATCCAAAATGTCTCGGTTGGACAGGACGAATTTGCGCGGCCGCTTGCGGACAAGGACACGATATTACCTACTACAATTTAGGAATAAGGGGAGAAACCAGTACCGATATAGAAACTCGCTGGTTCAGCGAAGTTTATTGCCGCTTACCTCACTACTGCGACGGCAGAATAGTATTTTCCTTTGGCGTCAACGACACTTACCTAGAAAACGAAAAAATTCGCATAGAAGTTGAGAAATCAATTGAAAATGCCCGCTCTATTCTCACCTCAGCCCAAAAAACATTTCCAGTCTTAATGGTAGGGCCACCGCCAGTTAGCGATGCCGATCGCACAAGCCGGACTGCCAACTTATCCGAACTGTTTTCCCAAGTTTGCAGCGAATTAGAAGTGCCTTATCTAGATGTTTGCACGCCGCTGCAAAAATCCGAAATTTGGCAAAAAGAACTTACCGAAAACGATGGCGCCCATCCCCGCGCTGCCGGTTACGCTGAATTGGCTAAAATAGTTCACAATTGGAGCAGTTGGAAAGCGTGGTTTAAAAATATCAATATATCAGACCAAGAAACAGTAACCCTGTTCCGAGCCGTCGGAAAAAAAGAAATGGAACTGATTAAAGAAAGCGATTTTATGGAATTTCCCCCGCGCTTATCTTTTCAGCCTACTTTTTATCCCGTGCTTCAAAAAACCTATGCCATACAAATCGCGCGAGATTGGAATACAAAAGATGCAGCATCGGGATATTTCGGCTATGTTACCTGCTTTCGGGTGGCGGCAGAATTCTTGAAAAAATATCCCGTACAAACTGCGGGCAGTTCGAGTCACCAAGAATATTGGATTCCCGCAGAAGAATTGGCTCAATTCAATCAAAACATTGTCGGAAAAATTGAAATTTTTGCTGAATATCAACCCTAAACTAGGAGCGAAGTATGCTTGAATTCAATCAATTTGAAGTTGTGAGCTTTGACTGCTACGGTACTCTGATAGATTGGGAAAGGGGGATATTGTCCGCCTTGAAACAATTGCTGTCAAATCGGGAAATTGATTTCAGCGATGAGGGCATTTTAGAGCTTTTTGCTGAATTTGAATCCGAACTAGAAAACCCAAACGATCGTTATATAAGATATCGGGAGATTTTGCAACAAATAGTGAAAAATTTCGGTCAAAGATTTGATTTTGCACCGACAGAAACAGAAATAAACTGTTTGGTTGATTCGCTCAAAAATTGGCAGCCATTTCCCGATACCGTTGCAGCCTTGTCAGCACTCAAGCAGAAATACAAACTGGCAGTAATTTCTAATATAGACGATGACTTGTTTGCTGGTACAGCGAAACACTTAAAAGTTGAACTCGACTGGTTGATTACTGCCGAAAAAGTGCGATCGTACAAACCGTCAACTCGCAACTTTGAAATAGCCCTAGAAACAATGGGAATTTCTGCTGACAAACTCCTGCACGTTGCTCAGAGCATCTATCACGACATTGTACCGGCCGCATCAATGGGAATCTCAACAGTTTGGGTAAATCGGCGACACGACAAAACAGGATCTGGGGCAACAATGCCGGCTAGCGGCAAGCCAGATTTAGAAGTCCCCGATTTAAAAACATTGGTGGAAATGATAGGGTAAACAACCGCAGATTAACGCAGATTAATTCTCTAAATCTGCGTTAATCTGCGTGGATCTGCGGTTAAAAAGTCCCTCCAAATTTATGCCGTACATTACTATCCCTAAACAACTTAGGGAACCTTCCAGGGTCATCAAATCTCAACTGTTTTTACGACCAAAACGCCTCGCTATTTTTGAAGCTTGTCTGATCGGCTTAGTGGCCGGACTGGCAGGCGTTTTGCTAAAGTCAGGAGTCGGATGGCTCGGCAGTTGGCGAGTTGCTACCTCGACAATAATTCCAGCTTGGATATTACTGCCCAGCGTCGGTTTATTAGGTGGGTTCCTGACAGGTTTTTTGGTAGAACGTTTTGCTCCAGAAACTGCCGGCAGCGGCATTCCTCACGTCAAAGCTGCTCTCGGCGGAGTCAATCTTTCCTTAGATTTGCGAGTAGCCGTCGCCAAACTTCTGACCACTATTTTAGCAGTTGGTTCCGGTTTAACTTTAGGAAGGCAAGGCCCGACTGTGCAAATAGGAGCATCTTTAGCCGGCTGGATCGGTCACTTGATGCCAACTTCTCCAGACTACCGCCGACAGTTGATTGCTTGCGGTGCTGCTGCGGGATTGGCTGCTGGTTTCAATGCTCCCATTGCAGGAGTTTTGTTTGTAGTTGAAGAACTGCTGCACGACGTTTCGGGATTGACTTTAGGGCCTGCAATTATTGCTTCATTTATCGGTGCAGTTGTCTCGCAGCTTTTGGGCGGCGATAGTTTAAGTTTGAACCTTCGCGAGTACCAAACCAGTTTTGATGCTCAGGAAATCCCATTTTACATACTGTTAGGAGTTTTAGCAGGATGGCTGGGAGCTTTGTTCACCAAAGGGATTATGGCTAGCTTGCAATTTAACAGGCGATCGCTCAAATTAGCTTTGCCAGTGCGAGTGGCTGTAGCTGGCATAATCTGCGGTTCAGTAATAGCTTTTCTTCCAGAAACTTTCCGCAACAATACGGGTTTGCGGGAGTTTCTGCTGACGGGTGAAGCAAGCGGGATAACGAGTTTAATTGCTTTTGTAGCTCACTTTTTCCTGACAATTATTTCCGCTGCTTCTGGAGCTCCGGGAGGATTGTTCTCCCCTTCTCTAGTTATGGGTTCTGCACTCGGTCACATGGTGGGCATTGTGCAGGCAGATTTATTGGGTGTCGGTTTGCCCGTAACTTACGCTTTGGCGGGAATGGGAGCGTTTTTTTGCGCGGTTACTAGAGCGCCGATTACTGCGGTAGTAATTGTCTTTGAAATTACGGCGGATTTCAAATTAGTGCTGCCTTTGATGATCTGTTCTGTAGTTGCTTATTTAGTCGCGGAAAAAGTAGACAGTGGCTCGCTGTACACTCACCTTTTGGAGTTTAACGGCATTCAACTGACGCAGGCAAAAGCTGCGAGCAATACTTTGAGCGACTTGCACGCAGATGACGTGATGCAGAGCCGAGTTGAAACTCTTTCGAGTTTGCTGACTTTCGATGAAGTGATGCAGGCATTTTCGCGATCGCACCACCGAGGATTTCCAGTAGTTGAAGATGGCAAATTAGTCGGAATTGTCAGTCAAACCGATTTGGCAAATGCCAGCGATTGCAATTTGTCCGGCAACTCGCTGCTCAAAGAATTTATGACTCCACAGCCGATCGCAGTCAAAGCAAGCGATACTTTAAGCGAGGTATTGTACAGGCTCAACAACTACAATATCAGCCGCTTGCCGGTCGTAGAAGGCCGCCGTTTGGTGGGAATTATTACCCGCAGCGACATTATCCGAGTTGAATCCGATCGCCTCAGCGGAGAAACAACCCAGGGCCCGCATCCAGAACCTTCCTATGTAGTCTATCAAACCAGGGCTCCGCAAGTCGGAAACGGCCGCTTATTAGTGCCGCTTTCCAACCCCCAAACAGCACCCGCTTTGCTGCGGCTGGCCGCGGCGATCGCGCGCGATCGCAATTACGAATTAGAATGCCTGCAAATCATCTTAGTACCGCGCAACAGTTCCCCCTCAGAAACCGCAGTGCGGACAACCAAAAGCCGCCGCCTGCTGCAACAAGCCGAACGAATTATTCGCAATTTGAACTTGCCGGTACACACCCAAATAAGGGTAGCTCATGACGTGCCTAACGCGATTTTGGAGACAATTAAGGAGCGACATATCGATTTAATTTTAATGGGATGGCAAGGCGAAACATCCACCACAGGACGCATTTTTGGTGATGTGGTCGATACTGTAATTCGCCAAGCCGGCTGCGAGGTTATTTTAGTTAAATGGAGCGAAAAAATATTAGCAACCCGCAAGAAAAATGAGTTTTCGGCTACTTTTAGCGGGCGGAAATATGCGTCTGTAGAATGGCAGTTAAATGCCGAAGGAGTTGACGGCGCAGACAATTCGACATTGGCGAGATCCTCAGGTTCCTCAGCGACTCCTGAGACTGAATTTTCCCCGCCGAATGCAGACATTCCACCCCCAGAATTGGGACTGCACACGCTGATGGGTTTGCACCGCTGGTTGGTGCCAATTCGCGGCGGTTACAAGCAAGCTGCGGCTTTGCGGCTGCTACCTGCTTTGGTGGCTGCGAGTGCTGTACCGGAGATTAAATTGTGTCAGGTTCACCAGCCTTCTGGTGCAGAACCAGATCGCCGCGAATTAAAGCAAGCAGCGGAGTTTATCAAGCGCAGGGTTAGCTGTTCGATAATAGCGACTTCGGTTTGCGCTAAATCGGTTTCTGATGCTTTAATTGATTTGGCTCAGAACGATCGGTGCGATGCGATCGTCCTGGGAGCGAGCCGCGAAGGGCTGCTGAAGCAGGTGATTCAGGGGAACATTCCGGAAGCTGTGGCGCGCGGGTGCGACTGTACAGTCATTTTAGTGCGATCGGCAAATTAGTCATTAATTAGTTGTTATTGGTTACTTGTTACTTGTTATTGGTTACTTGTTACTTGTTATTTGTTGGTATTTTAGTCTTCTAGTCTTGTTCCCAGGCTCTGCCTGGGAATACATACCCGGAGGATCTGCCTCCAATAACCAATAACCAATCACTAATAACTCATAAGTAATAACCAATAACTCATAAGTAATAACCAATAACTCATAAATATGGTTCATTTTAACGTAGGATTTCAACACTTCAACTCTTTTGCTGACATTACCCTGTCCCTGGCAAAAACTTTAGACCAAATGGGAATTCCTATTTCTGTCGAACCCTCACAAATTGCCTCTCACCTCACCCGCAATTCCACCGCAGAAGAAAACCACCTGCTAGAGAAGTGGATGAACACCGCACCATCAGAATTATTTCATATCAAATGGTCTCATTACTGGAAACCTTATTTTTTAAAAGAACTCAACGGTCATCTCAACTTAGAACTTTTTGCTATCAATTACGAATTCGTCAAAAACACTGATGATTATGATTACTGGATTTACGATGCTGTCAATAACTTATCTCACAAACTAGCCGTCAGCCAATATTCTAAAAACGTTTTAATAAAAGCTGGATGTCCGGCGGCAAAAGTATCAGTCATGCCTCTAGGTTTCAATCCTTTAATCTCGCAACTCTATTTTCCCCGACGCCCAAAAAACCAAAAAGATGTAAAACATATTCTGCACATGACCAATTCTTTTGATTTGTATAGATTTGGCACGGATCTCGCCATTCAAGCTTTTTTTGAAGAGTTTAAAGATGATTCCAACGTAGAGTTAATCATCAAAGATGGCGGCAAAAATCCTCAATTCATAGTCGAACATATCGTAAATATAGAAAACAAATTCGGCAAGTTAAAGTCAAAAATTCTGATCGTCCCTAAATTTTGCAATAAAGCAGAACTGGCCGATTTATACTTGTCAGCCGATGCTTTTTTAGCTCCCTTTCGCGGCGAGGGTTTTGCGATTAAAATTTTGGATGCTTTTGCTGCGGGTTTACCCGTCGCTATGACTATGTACGGCGGCCCGACTGAGTACGCCAATGCTGATAACTGCTATCCCATTGCTTACGATCTAATTCCCGTAGGAAAGTGTTACGATACTCAGTATCTAAAAATCAGAAATGCTCCTCACTGGGCAGAACCAAATGTTCAGTCTGTTCGCGAACAGTTGCGAAAAATTGTTGAAGACCCGATGCGTTTTCAGGTAGCTCAAAAAGCTAGAGAAACGGCGGATTTATTTAATTGGGAAGCTGCGGCTCAAAAATTGCTAAGATTAATGCGAGAGTTGTTTTAGGAGCGGAAATTATGGGACTCGAACGCAAAATGTTTAGGGGAATGTTTTCCCCCGGGGAAGTGGTACAATTGAAACAGCCTTGTTTTACTCCCGGGCGATTGTTTGAGCCAGGAAAATATAACGCTGATGAGTTGCCAGATGTCGCTTTTGATATGGGTTTGGTAGACCATTTGCCACCAGTCAAAGGCAAGAGTTCAGAAACTCTCAACGCCCAGAACCCCCCATCTCAAAACCTTAAGGACTAAACTCCCATTTGTACTAAGGACTTAAGTCTTAAAAATCCCAGTTTGCACGAAGGACTGGGAGCATCTCATATTTGTAAAAAGACTTCTTTTGGCTCCTTCCTTCTTCCTCTTTCCTTCTTCCTCATGCCTCCTGCCCCGCAGCCTCGGGCCTCAAAACTCCAATTTCTAGCTTGGCTGCAAAACTGAGATGCTCCCGAAGGACTTCAGTCCTGAAAATTCAAATAATCAAAGACTCAAGTCCTGACTGCAAAAAAAATTAAGCCAATTTAACCATTTTGCTCTATCTGGGCAATTAACTCTGTCAAAACTTTACTAGCTCGATCGTTCTCAATCTGACAAGTTCCGGCATTTTGGTGCCCGCCGCCGCCATATCTTAACATTAACTCCCCAATATTAGTTTTAGAAGTTTTGTTGAAAATTGACTTGCCAACTGCGAAAACAGTATTTTGTTGTTTCAGTCCCCAAAGTGCGTGAATCGATATATTGCACTCGGGGAACAAAGCGTAAATTACAAAACGATTCCCCGCATAAATAACCTCTTCGTTGCGCAAATCCAAAACAACTAAATTATTATAAACTTGGGAGCAGCGCTGTATTTGGTCTTTAAATTTTTCTTCTTGCTCGAAGTAGAGGTCTACTCTTTCTTTCACATCGGGAAGCTGCAAGATTTGATCGATGGTATGATTTTTACAGTAATCGATTAACTGCATCATTAACTGATAATTGGAAACCGTAAATTCTTTAAACCTTCCCAAGCCAGTTCTGGCGTCCATTATGAAGTTTAACAGCACCCATTCTTCTGGATGCAGAACTTCTTCTTTGGTAAATTGAGCGGAATCAGATTTGTCAACTGCATCCATCATCGCGTCGGAAATATCAGGAAACTTTGCTTTGCCTCCATAATATTTGTACAGCACCCTAGCTGCGGAAGCTGCATAGGGGTCGATGATGTGGTTGATTTTAATTTTCTCGTGTCTGAGAGTTTCGCTGAAATGGTGATCGAAAGCTAGATGAATTCCCTCAACATAGGGTAAATTGGTACTAATATCGTTATTTGTTATTTCGATTTTTCCATCCTGCATATCTTTAGGATGCACGAATTTTATCTCATCGATCATATCGAGTTCTTTGAGCAAAACCGCACAGACCAGACCGTCAAAATCGCTGCGGGTGACTAATCGGTACTTTTTAGTGAGTGGCATATGCTTCTGTGATAGGGAGGAACTGACCACCAGCTAATATAACTTATTACTCGATCGCTTTCCAATATGAACACAAACCCTTACGCTTGGATAGACAAGGCCCTGCACACAGTTCGCCGCGCCCATTGGTATCGATCGCCACAATCCATCGAAAGTTGCCCCGGGCCTGTGGTAAAGTTAGCAGGCCAGAGGCTGATTAACTTTGCCAGCAACGATTATCTGGGACTTGCCGGCGATGACAGGTTAATTCAAGCGGCTATGGCTGCAACTAAGGAATTTGGTACGGGTGCGACGGGTTCGAGGTTACTAAGCGGACACCGCGATTTGCACCGACAGCTAGAATTGGCTATTGCTAATTTAAAACAAACTGAAGATGCTTTAGTATTCAGTTCGGGATATTTAGCTAATTTAGGGGCGATCGCATCCGTTGTCGGCAAGCGCGATTTGATATTATCTGACAAGTACAACCATTCGAGCCTGAAAAACGGAGCCGCACTCAGCGGTGCAACTGCCCTAGAATACAGTCATTGCAATCTTGAAGATTTAAAGGCCAAGCTAGAGCAAAATCGGGCGAGATACCGCAAGTGTTTAATTATTACCGATAGCGTCTTTAGCATGGATGGAGACTTGTGTCCGCTGCCGCAGTTGTTAGCTTTGGCCGGACAATTTAACTGTATGGTATTAGCAGATGAAGCTCACGCTACAGGAGTTTTCGGCGCTAGCGGTGCCGGTTGTGCGGAACATTTCAGGTGTACGGGATTGCCGCTAATTCAAGTGGGGACACTCAGCAAAGCTTTGGGAAGTTTGGGCGGCTACGTTGCGGGCTCTGCTGCTTTAATTGATTTTCTCCGCAATCGAGCTGCGAGTTGGATTTATACTACAGCATTGACGCCTGCTGACGCGGCGGCTGCTTTGGAAGCTGTGAGAATTGTCCAGCAAGAACCAGAACGCCGACTTCGGTTGCGACAAAATATCGAAACTTTCAAATATTGCGCGATTACCAATCACCAATTACCAATTAGCAATTCCCTCTCCCCAATTTTCACTCTTCCGTTAAAAGATGCAGCCTCCGCTTTAACAGCGGGCAGCAAACTCAAGGAGAGAGGTATTTTTGCTGCGGCGATTCGGCCTCCGACTGTCAGCGCGAGTCGGATTCGGATTTCGCTGATGGCAACTCACGAGCTCGCACACCTTCAGCATTTGGTAGAGGCGCTGGAGGAAGTTTTGAGTTTTGACTAAATGTTGAGTGCGCAGTGCCTGCCTTACCCTTTGAGTAAATTTTGGCAGATAGGGAGAATTTCTACTTCAGGCTTCAGGCTTCAGCAGCTCTAGCCTTCAGTTTTTTTTTGTCAAGATATCGCTATTGACTTATGGCCAATACTGTACAGTAGTTTGGTCGATCGGTCAATAACTGTAAATTTTTTGTAAATTTAGATACTTTTTGAAATTTAGCGCTATATTAGAGAAGTAGCAGGTACACCAAATTTAATATAAGGAACGTCCACCATGAACACAAATCGTCAAAACGTAAAAAAAGTCGCAGAAACCCACCGCGCTAACATTCACAAGCAACTGATGCACCGCATAGAAGTAGCGAGATCCAGTGGCAACCAAGATTTGGTTCGGGTGCTTGAAGAGGAAATGAGACAGCTTTAAACAAGCTGCAACGAGAATTTGCCCGTAGTTTGGTTTAGAGGGTTGTGCGAGAAATGCAGAATTCCGGCAACCGCTACCTGTTAAGTTTTGACTCCTCTCTTAGTTGGTAGGAAAAACCTCGGTTTCTTCAAGAAACCGGGGTTTTTTATTGACAAGGAAGAAAAAAGAAGCAAGAGGGAACATTCCTGGACGCCCAAACTCGATCTGTAGGGTGCGCCTCGGTCTACAGAGACTCTACAAATAGCGCAGCGAACCATTTTTTGCGTAAGTTATTAAGTCAGAAGGAAGAGGGAAGAAGGGAGAACAGGAATTATACTGCATTCCTTCTATTTTTATCTGTAGTAAACTGCGCCGAGGCGCGCCCTACTAATAACTACAGGACTTACGCCACTGGCACATGGTGAGGGCGCGCCCTCACCCATCACTTTAACCAGTCCTGGGCACTGACAAGTGGACTGTCACGACTAACGACAAAACTCAATAAGCGCCCGAAAGACTTACACTCATGTGTGTGCTATTCGTTGGAAAATTGAGGAATTACAAGCGGGAACTCAAGCAATTAACCGGGAGGCAATATTGGCGGTGCCATCTATCTATAATTCAAACAAATCATATTGCTTGCCATGAACTTGTGTGGGGTAGGCGCTCAAAAGTTGAGCCGAGAAAAATGGTCAAATAATATATCAAATTAAACATGGGTTGCTATTAAGTTATTTAATTCAGCAACTCAAACTTCCCGTTCGATGTTTATTGTCTAATTTTTTGGTGCTGGTAAGTAGGTAGGCGCTGTAAAACGCAACTATGTAAACGATTGTAAAGTAAGCAAATGCTCTAAGCGTGGTTGACTGAGCAATGTTTGCAGACTGTTACATTGTTTAGTTTAATCCCACCTACCGACTTACACCGAGCTGTGAGAGTTGCGTAAGTCCTGGTAATATTGAAGACGGATTGAGATAGATTTTCATGGTTGACTGGGGAAGGTAGCTTTCCCAAAATTTTAAGACTAGCAAAAATGCTTAACGGAAAAAGTTAAAAGCTATAAAGCTGAAAATCAGGGTGGCGATAGCAAAATCCCCAAAATAATAGGTAAAACTGATGGCGACAGGCATCCGACACCAGCCGGAAAACGGCTACCAATCAGAACCAGCTCAGCCTTCCCCACGAGAAAATCTCAAGAGGCGAGAGCTCATGCGCTTGCCCCGAAGCCTGAGTGCCGTCGAAACATCGGGCTTTGGCCTCACAGGTCACGCCAATTGGTTTACCATCGCCACAGCGATCCAAGCAGCAATTGGGCCTAGCGCCATCTTCGTCTGGTTGCCCGGTATCCTCATGGGCATAATGCTCAATCTACAGGTAAAACGCATCGGTGAGTATTTCCCAGACATGGCTGGGGGAACGCCCAACTATACCGCCCGAATGCTGAAAAATTATCCGGGTCTGGGAAGCTATGCAGCGATCGGCTACTTTTTAAGCTGGGTATCAACACTGCCAATTTCTGCGATCGTACTGACGCAGCTCATCAAAGTCAACCTCAATAGTTTAGGTTTTAGCTGTCCTGAAACTTTACTAAATATTACCTTCACGCTCCTACCCTTCATTTTGACATTCAGCGGCACTCGCGCCTTAAGTATTCTGCACGCCTTTTTCGTGTTACCGACAGTCGGCGTACTATCAGTTTTTTCGATTCACGGTCTATTCTGGTTAGCTTTTTCGTCAAATAGTCCCGGCTTTTTCCCCACCATTTGGCCGGAATTCACCTTTATTGACTGGGCTAAATGGTTTTACTTTGCTACCTACATCTTCTACTGCTGTGACTCCGCCGCCAGTTTCGTAGCGGATAGCCGCAACCCTACTAAAACCTTGCAGTTTCTCAAAATTTCCGCACTGGGGATGCTGCCTGTCATTTTAGGAGGTTCCTGGGTACTGATGCGCTTGGCTACTGCTCCTGGTCTGAAAGATGACGTGTTCTTGAATGTATTAGCTGCCTGTCAGGTATTATGGGGGCCCTGGGTTCCCACCCTTGTCACCTTTCTGGTAGTCGCAAGCTGTCTTCTGAGTTGCGCGACCATAGTTTCCAACTGCCCCCGGATGCTGTACCAACTTGCCGTAGATGGGCATATTTCGCCAACATTCGCAGTTGTATCCCGCCGGGGTGTATTTGGATTTGGGCTGGTCTTTGTTTTGGTTCTCAGTTTAATCTGTCTAGCTTGGGGAAATGTGCCTCGCCTTGTGGCGATTACTAATGTTGGCTTGGTTGTCTGCCTGATGATGTTCCATCTCTCACTGTGGCTGCGGCGGGATCAGCCAGAAGTTCGGTGGCCTGGGTGGTCGCTGGGTTTTTTCGTAGTAGATGCGGTGGTTCTAGTCGTGGGAGGCTTAGCTTGGGGCTGGCAAGACTTTATCATTGGGTTGTTATTTCCCCTTGCCGTTTTAGCAGTGGATGCAGGGATAAGTCGCATTGCCTTTGCCCCCTTCCATCCGTCGTGGTGGATTCGGCTTTACCGCAACACAAGCAAGAGCAAAATGCCAGATTTTGTGGCGTTTCAGGTTGTAATTTTGATCTTGCTGATTGTCAGCGCCGTCGCTGTCGGCTGGATTTTTGGCTTCAAATTATATGCTAACTCTACTGTTGGCTTGAATTTATTCGTAGTGCTACTGGTGACAGTTGCTTTTATTGGGGTGGCAGTTGCCTGTTGGACGAGCTTACCCCAAGTCGTCTCAATGGACGAGGCACGAGAGGGAGCAGAACAGCTATTTACTATTGCCCTGGATGCTATTGTAGTGCTGGATGAAAATGGTGTCATTCGTCAGACTAATCCCGCTGCTGAAAGCGTCTTCGGAATAGAGGCTCGTAGACTAATTGGGTCTCACCTAAACAAATTACTACCTGGATTAGGGGTTCAGCCAGAGGAGTGGCTCAGTCGCAGCGAACAAACTTTCAATTTGTCCGATCGTAGTTCGCGTATTCTGGAAGTTGCCATCTCCGACCGATTCTCTCAAGACGCTTCCCTTTCCAATCAGGATCTGCAACAATATGTGGCGATCGTCCGCGATATCACCGATCGCAAGCAAGCCCAGGAAGCACTGCAAAAAGCTAATGAGGAACTAGAAATCAAAGTCGAGGAGCGTACATCTGAACTCACCCATACTGTGGAACAATTGCAGAATGAAATTGAAGAGCGCCAGCGAATCGAAGAAAATCTCAGAGCTATGCAAAATCAGATTATCGTCCAAGAAAAACTCGCTTCCCTGGGCAGTTTAACAGCAGGAATTGCCCACGAAATCAGAAATCCCTTAAACTTTGTCAACAATTTCTCAGAAGTTTCTGCTGAATTAACCGAAGAACTTTTGCAAGAAATCGAAAATCAAACAGAACGGTTAGAACCCGATAGCAGGGAGTATATTGCTGAGCTATTAACCGATCTAAAAGCCAATCTCCAAAAAATTAATCAACACGGTCAAAGAGCCGACAGAATCGTCGGCAATATGCTTTTGCATTCTCGCGGACAAAGGGGTCATTGGGAAGCCACAAATATCAATAGTTTATTGGAAGAATATGTCAATCTAGCCTATCACGGGATGCGAGCCAAGGAGGCTGCTTTTAACATTATCATAGCCAGCGATTACGATAATAATATTGGCCAAGTAGAAGTCGTGCCACAAGACATTTCTAGGGTTTTTCTTAACATTATTAACAATGCTTGCTATGCAGCCCATAAAAAGAAACAAGAAAAGGGAGAAGAATTTTCACCCCAGCTTGATGTCAAAACTCGAAATCTGGGCTCGGCGATTGAAATTAGCATTCGCGATAACGGCCCAGGTATAGACCCAGAGATATACGATAAAATTTTCAATCCCTTTTTTACTACAAAGCCAGCGGGGGAAGGTACTGGTCTAGGTCTATCTATCAGTCACGATATTATCGTCCAGCAGCATCGCGGAGACATTAAAGTGGAAACAGAAGTAGGAAATTACACAGAGTTTATCATCACATTGCCGAAAAAAATAGCCTAATTTAAGGAGTAAATAAAATGAAAGTAATGGTTGTAGACGATGAGGAAGATGTTCAATCTTTGTTCAAGCAAAAGTTTAGAAAAGAAATCAAAGCTGGGAAAATAGAATTTCATTTTTCCCTGTCGGCAAAGGCTGCATTGGACTACTTAGAAAGCCATAAAAAAGCATCCATTGTATTGATTTTATCTGATATTAATATGCCAGGGATGAATGGTCTAGAATTGCTCAGAATTATCAAACAAAAATTTCCCGTTCTAAAAGTTTTTATGATTACCGCTTATGGAGATGAGAAAAATTATCAAACCGCAATGGCTTATGGAGCCGATGACTATATTACTAAGCCTGTTAATTTTGATATAGTCAAAAATAAAATAATCAATTTGGGGTCAATTCACAATGAAGCATAATTGCTAATTGCTAATTAAAAGTAGTACCTCACCCAATTGAAAACTGCTATGTTGAATTGTCCTTCTGTTCTTCTAGATTGCTAAATTTTTCTACCTTCTGCGTTCTACTAGCAACTGAGAGGCTAATATGTCAGACAAAATACTGTTTGTAGATGACGAGCCAAGTTTAGAATATCTAATTTTGCAGAAATTTAGAAAAAAGATTCGCGCGGAAGAATGGCAGCTTTTTTTTGCTCGTAATGGCGTAGAAGCGCTGGAAAAATTGAAAGAACATCCAGATATAGATATGGTAGTGACTGACATTAATATGCCTGAAATGGATGGCCTGACTTTACTCTCTAGACTTAATCAGATAGATGTCCTCCTCAAAACAGTAGTTATATCAGCCTATAGTGACATGGAAAACATCAGAAATGCGATGAACTTAGGTGCCTTTGACTTTCTGACTAAGCCGATAGATTTGCAGGATTTAGAAATTACCATCAACAAAACGCTGCGCGACGTGCAACAATTAAAAGAAAACCAGCGGTTGCGGGAATCAGAAGCCCGCGCTAGAGAACAAGCTCAGTATTTACAACAAGGTCTGCAAGAGCTAAAAAAGACCCAAGCTCAACTGATTCAGACCGCAAAAATGTCTTCTTTGGGTCAACTTGTTGCGGGGATTGCCCATGAAATTAACAACCCTGCTAACTTTATCTATGGCAATATTAGCCACGTCAGTGATTATATCCAAAAGCTACTGAACCTGCTAAATCTTTATCAGCAGCAGTACAACCCACCCAGTTCTGAGATTGAAGCTGAAATCAAAGCCATAGATTTAGAATTTATGATAGCAGATTTATCTCAAATTATGGCTTCGATGAAATGTGGTGTTGACCGTATTCACAAGATTGTTTTGTCTTTACGCAACTTTTCGAGGCTGAATGAAGCTAACATAAAGTCTGTTGATATTCACGAAGGGCTAAAAAGCAGCCTGCTGATTTTGAATAATCGATTTCAACCAACGACAACGCGTCCAGAAATTCAAGTGTTTGAGGAGTACAGCAATCTGCCTTTAGTAGAATGCTATGCTGGAGAACTCAACCAGGTGTTTATTAACATTTTTTATAATGCGATTGATGCTTTGAATGAGTACAATAAACAACAGTCACTAAATGACATCTTCGCTCGTCAACTCACTATTACTATTCGCACTGTTCTGCTAGAGGAAAATTCCCGTGTTGTCATTCAAATTAGGGACAATGGGCGGGGAATGACCGCAGACGTGAAAGACCGCATTTATGAACCTTTTTTTACTACTAAGCCCGTAGGTCAGGGTACTGGTTTGGGTCTCTATATCAGCTATCAAATTATAGTGGAGAAGCATGGGGGGGCATTGAAGTGTGTTTCCGAGGTGGGGGAGGGAGCGGAGTTCTGGATTGAAATTCCAATCAGACAAACTAAGGCTGAACTTGAGTTGAGCTAATAAATCGGCCTCTACCTAACGAGAGAGCCTATTACAGCCGTCCGGTTGGCAATTGTATAAATCAGCCTGTTCGTTACTCCTGCCATAATCTATAATAGAACTTAAAGTATATAAATATTATTCTGGTAAGTTAATTATCAAAGGAAAAAAATGTCGTATACAACCGAAAGGGTTCGCAATATGCCAGCTAAAATATTATTTGTGGATGACGAACCCGATTTAGAATCTTTAATTTCCCAAAAATTCAGAAAAAAGATCCGCACAGGAGAATACGAAGTTTTTTTTGCACATAATGGCGTAGAAGCACTTTCAAAGTTGCTAGAACAGCCGGATATAGATATTGTACTGACAGACATTAATATGCCAGTCATGGATGGTATGGCTTTGCTCGCAAAACTTAACGAGCTAGTTACTATGGTCAAAACAGTAGTTATATCTGCTTATGGCGACTTGGGAAATATTAGAAAGGCGATGAACGGTGGGGCTTTTGATTTTTTGACTAAGCCTATAGATTTTAATGATTTAGAAATTACAATTAACAAAACATTGTCCCACGTGCAACAGTTAAAGGAAAACGAGCGCTCTCGCCAAGAAAGAGAGGAGAAATTGCGGCAATCGGAAGTGCGAGAGCGAGAAAAAGCTATCCAACTAGAAGTCGCAATGCAAAAGTTACAGCGCACCCAATCTCAGCTTATTCAGACTGAGAAAATGTCTAGCTTAGGACAGTTAGTTGCTGGTGTTGCCCACGAAATTAATAATCCTGTTAATTTTATTTATGGCAATTTAACTTATGTCAATGAGTATACTCAGAAGCTATTGGATTTAATCAACCTTTACGAGCAGCACGATGCCCACAATCACCCTGAAATCGAAGATTTAGTTAACAACATAGAGCTAGAATTTATCAGAGAAGATCTGCCTAAAATGCTATCTTCGATGAAAGTAGGGGCTGAACGTATCCGTCAGATTGTGCTGACGTTGCGGAACTTCTCCCGCCTTGACGAAGCTGAGATGAAACCCGTTAATATTCACGAGGGCATCGACAGCAGTATAGTCATTTTGCAGAGTCGGCTCAAGCCTAAGCCGGATTGTCCACCTATTCAAATTATTAAAGAATACGGAGATTTGCCGAAAATAGAATGTTATGTAGGTCAGTTGAATCAGGTATTTATGAATTTGCTGAGCAATGCAATTGATGCCTTGAATTACTATGACAAAAAACGCAGCCCGGAGCAAATAAAAAACGACCCTAGTACGATTACGATTCGTACTTCTATACTGAATCAAGATTGGGTAAGAATCAGTGTGAAAGACAATGGGCTGGGGATAACAAGCGAGGTAAGAACCCATCTATTTAGTCCTTTCTTTACAACTAAACCTGTGGGTCAAGGCACTGGTTTGGGATTATCTATTAGCTATCAGATTGTGGTGGAGAAGCACGGCGGAGATTTGAAGTGTTTATCACAGCCAACAGAGAGGGGTGCAGAATTTGTGATTGAGATTCCCATTAGGCAGAATAATCGGGTAGAGATGAAGGAAACTTAAGGGGAATAAAATTGGCTAAAAGAACGCGAAATCCGTACAAGTTAAGCTTATTCGTTGTGCGAATTGATGGCGGAAATTTACACCTTTGGTAGCAGGGCTGTTTCATTCGACCTAGGGGCAAACCCTCGTGAAGAGTCCCGATATTTGAAACGCCGATTCAATCGTCCGTGGAGGGGGTAGGCACGGGGGCACTACCCCTACAAAACGATGATTTCCCTGAGAATGAAACCGCCCTGCCTTTGGTAGCGGTAGCCTGCGGCATCGCACTCAGCGGGAGTGAAAGTAAACACCAGATTTGGAGTGGGTTGTGAGCTTGTCACTACCCCAAAACGCTTAAGGTGAGCGCGCGAGCAGGCCCTCACCTTAATCAGTTGCGTAAGTTTTGAACTAATAATTAATGACTAATGACTAATGATTATCTTCCTCCGACTACAACATTTTTAATCCGCAAATGGGGGCCGCCGACGCTTACGGGCAAACCGCTCTGACCGCCTTTGCCGCAACCGCCGTAGGCATAAACCGAGTCATTTCCTATAGACTCAATATCCTTTAACGTCTGAAATACATTGCCGCTTAAAGTGACATCGCTGACCGGTTCGGCCAATTTGCCGTCGCGAATCATGAACCCTTGAGCCGCGGCAAAGGTAAACATTTCGCCGTTGGTTTGTCCTCCCAACATCCGCACGGCATAAACTCCTTCGTCAATGTCGGCAACCATTTCGTCAAAAGAATGTTCGCCAGACTCGATCGCAGTATTAGTCATCCGCACCAAAGGCATAAAAGTAGCACTCAGAGCCCGGGCATTTCCCGTCGGACTTTCGCCCATTTTGCCCGCAGTCTCGCGATTGTGCATCCGAGCGGCTAAAACTCCATTTTTAATTAAATGCTTGCACTGAGCCGGCACGCCTTCGTCGTCGTATTTCAAAGTTCCCGGCAATCCCGGTACAGTTGCGTCGTCAATTACATTCAATTGTTCGATCGCCACAGGCTTGCCCAAAGTCAACAATTCCTGCATTTTCGGGTTTTCGTAAATACCATCTGCTTCTGACAAATGCCCGAAAGCTTCGTGAATAAACACCCCCGACAAATAAGGGTCTAAAATCACCGGATACTGACCGCCTTTCACCGATTTTGCCTCTAGTTGGCCTACAGCTCGAACGGCCGCACTCTTAACACGATCTTCAATATTTGTCAACACATCGTAATCCGATCGCGAGTGAATCGACTCAAACCCTTGGCGGACGACACCGCCCTCGCCGCGGGCGATCGCCCCGAAACGCCCCGTCACGTCCAAGCGCTCTTGAGCGATGCAAGTACCTTGAGAATTCACAAAATAAGTAATCCCGAATCTGTCGCTGTAACCGGCCATTGTCGTCTGAATTCGCGGGTCGTAATCTAACAGCAACTGATTGTAAGATTCGAGCAATTTCCGCTTTTCGGCTAGAGTAATAGAGCGCGGGTCGCGGCCCAATTCCACCGCTACATAATCTTGAATCGGGGTGACATCTGCGAGTAGAGTTTTTTCGCTGCCAACCAAACGAGACTGAACGACAGCTTCTTCAATGCGGTTTTTTAACTCAGCTAAACCGTTAAAAGTGACAAAACTCCAGCCGCCTTTGTGACAGGCGCGGATGCCGCCGGCGAGACTGAAACTCCGGTTGACAGCATCTAACTGAGGGCCGCGAAAACTAATCGCAGTTGACTCGCTTTGTTCGAGGCGAACTTCCAGATAATCCACGCGATCTCGGTAAGGTGCGATCGCTTCCATCAACTGTTCTTGCATCAAATTGCCCCTATGAATGATTAGCCGTAGCGCTGAAAAAAATTATTGCTAACCCTATTTTAGCTAATAACTCCCGTATTTCGGGTGCGCGCTCCGCACCGCTGTGGTGTGGCACGCGCACCCTACCCGATAAATGGCGAGTCAACCAATTTTAGATTTTAGATTTTAGATTTTAGATCGATCCGTCCTGAGCCTGCGAAGGAATGAATCCGGGGGCTTATGACCGCATTACTTTCAGTCGGTCGATTTGAGATTTAAAACTTTGTCCGTAGAATAGATGATTAGAGGCAAGCCGATCGCCGATGTTCGGAGGGCGTCCTAGAAGACTCAGAACTCGCGCTCGCTTGCGAAAAGTCCGGTATCCCCGAAATCTTGCACTTGCCTAGAGAAATCGAACTAAACTAAATCTATCTAAAGACGTAAAAAAATACCTTAACCCCCGGCAGATGGAATACTTTAAGGTTAAAAAATTCCAAATTTCACCGTATTTGGCAGGTATTTCGGCATCAATAGCAATTTTGGTCGGAGTTGGCATTTTAGATCGATCGGAACAGCGGCGGTTTTTTGAGTACAACCGCGCTAGCACCCTCGATCGCCTCAGCACAGTCCGTTCTAAGCTGGAAGGCTCTTTGAATGCCCGACTGTTTTTGATGCGGGGTTTGGGGGCTTACCTTTCCAACAATCCAAATATCACCGAAGCCGAGTTTACAGCGACGGCGAGAATTCTGATCGCGCAGCAACCGGGCATTCGCGCCATAACTTTAGTTAAAGGCACGACGGTCGCTTATATTTATCCGCGGGATGGTAATGAAGGGGCGATCGGCGTTGACTTGACGGCGCTACCCGAACAGCGGCAAATGGTCGAAGAGGTCATCAACACCAGAAAAACTTTGCTTGCCGGGCCCGTGAAATTATTAGAGGGGGACGAGACGTTCATCAGCCGATCGCCGATTTTTCTCACACCCTCCGGCGCCGAGCCCGAAACAGGAGTTTACTGGGGCTTGACAGGGATGATCGTGGACAAAAATTCCCTAATTGACGAAGCAGGACTCAACGACTCCTCAGCGAAGCTGCAATACGCTCTGCGGGGCAAAGACGGGAGGGGAGCATCCGGCCCAGTGTTTTTCGGTGACGGGTCAATTTTTCAGCACAATCCCGTGATTGTGGAAGTGACTTTGCCCAACGGTTCCTGGCAGTTGGCAGCAATTCCGGCGGGGGGATGGCCTGCGAATTCGCCGTTTCGGGGGTTGCTGCTTTTTGGAGGCGAGTTGCTGGCAGTTTTGAGCGGGGTAGCGGTTTTTAGCTGGGCGTACAGCCGTGCGAAACTGCGTTCGAGCGAAGCTAAGTACCGGCAACTCGTTGAGAATGCTAACAGCATGATTGTGCAGTTAGACAGTGAAGGCAAGATTACTTTTTTTAACGAGTTTGCTGAAGCTTTTTTCGGGTATTCAGAAGCAGAAATCATCGGCAAAAATGCGATCGGCACAATTATACCGAAAACAGATTTATCAGAAAGTGACCTTGCGGCAATGATTAGAGACTGTTTGGCACAGCCGGACAAATCCTTCCAAAACGAAAATGAAAATATCCGCAGCAATGGAAAAAGGGTGTGGATAGCGTGGACAAATAAACCTTTACTAGATGCGAAGGGAAATTTGGCAGGACTGCTTTGTATCGGGACGGATATTAGCGATCGCAAACAAACTGAAATCGCCCTGCAAGCTTCTGAATCGGAACTTCGAGCTTTGTTCGCTGCCATGAACGACGTAATTTTCGAGCTCGATATTGAGGGACGGTTCCTGAAAGTTGCCCCGACCAATCCCCAATTATTGTACAAGCCGACGGCGGAATATGCCGGTAAAAAAATCAACGATTTATTCTCTCCAGAAATGGCAGAATTTTTTCTGGAGCAAATTCGCACCGCCCTCGCTACAAATCAAACCTGTACTTTTGAATATAACCTGGAAATTGCCAGCGTACAAAAGTGGTTTGCCGCTACCATTTCGCCAATGAAAGAAAACACGGCTCTGTGGGTTGCCCGCGATATTACGCAGCGCAAACATACTGAAAATTGGCATATAGGTCAAAAACAAGTATTAGAAATGATTGCTAAAAGCGCTCCTTTGGAGGATACTTTAACTGCTTTAATTAAAGTTATCGAACAGCAATATAAAAATGTAAGGGGTTCGATTTTGCTTTTAGATAAAGACGGAAAACACCTGCTGCACGAAGTCGCACCGAGTTTACCTGAGAGTTACAATACTGCTATTCATGGAATAGCGATCGGCCCGAATGTCGGTTCCTGCGGTACTGCTGTCTACCGTCGCGAACAGGTGATAGTTACAGATATTGCCAGCGATCCTTTGTGGGAAAATTATAGAGATTTAGCTGTAAAATATGGACTAAAAGCTTGCTGGTCTACTCCTATTGTATCATCTCAAAATCAAGTGTTGGGAACTGTGGGGCTGTATTATTCTGAGCCACACACTCCCCAAGACTTTGAGTGGGAACTCATAGAAGTGGCAAGAAGTTTAGCAGGAATTGCGATCGAACGCAAACAGGCAGAAGAAAGTCTCCAACAACTCAATCAAGAACTAGAAAATAGAGTCAAAGATAGAACTGCTCAATTGATGCAAACTGAAGAACGCTGGCAGTTAGCACTCAAAGGCAACAATGACGGCATTTGGGACTGGAACTTGCAAACAGGGGAACTATTTCTGTCCGATAGATTTAAGGAAATCACCGGATACGACGAACACAGCCCAGTTGTCGATTACTTTGACGAATTGAACAAGGGCACGCATCCCGACGATTTAGCCTTAGTAATGCAAGCTCTCCAAGACCATTTAAACAAGAAAACGCCGCATTACATCATCGAATACCGCTGCTGGTGCTACAATAGCGCCTACAAATGGATATTGAGTCGGGGACAAGCTTTGTGGGACGCATCTGGAACAGCAGTCCGCATGGTTGGTTCAATTACTGATATTACGGAGCGCAAACAAGCAGAGGAAGCACTGCGGGAAAGCGAGGCAAGATACCAAAAGCTGTCTGCTAATTTGCCGGGAATAATTTATCAATTTTTCTTGCGTGCAGATGGATATTCCAGTTTTCCTTACATAAGTTCTGCTTGCCGAGAACTTTTTGAGTTAGAACCCGAAGATGTTCTGCAAAATGCGGCTTTGATAAGAAATTTGATTCATCCCGACGACCTCCAAAATCATGACGAATCTGTTGCTATTTCTGCCCAGACTTTGCAACCTTGGCAGTGGGAAGGACGGATGGTGCTACCTTCAGGCAAGATTCGCTGGTTTCAGATAATGTCGCGTCCTGAAGCTAAAGAAAACGGCGCTGTTCTTTGGGACGGCATCGCCGTTGATGTTACCGATCGCAAACAAGCTGAGTTAGGTTTGCAAGAAAGCCAGCAGTTCATTAAAAAAGTAGCCGATGCTACTCCCGGTATTTTGTATCTCTACGACTTGGAAGAACAGCGAAATATCTACACTAATACTTCAATGTTCGCGCTTTTGGGCTATACCAGCGACGAAATTACAGCGATGGATTCGCCACTGATTCCTCAGTTAGTACACCCGGAAGATTTGCCGAAAATTATCAAATATCACGCTAGCTTTGTAGGAGTTGAAGATGGCGAAACTAGGGAAATTGAGTACCGGATGCGGGCAGCATCGGGTCAATTTTTGTGGCTGCAAAGTCGGGATACTATTTTTAGCAGGAATGCTGAGGGTCAAGCTAAGGTAATAATTGGAGTTTCCCAAGACATTACGACTCGGAAGCAAGCAGAGTCAGCACTGCGACAAAGCGAGGCGCGAGAAAGAGAAAAAGCTCGAGATTTAGAGTCAGCGCTGCTGGAATTGCGCTCTACTCAAACTCAGCTCATTCAAACTGAAAAAATGTCTTCTTTGGGGCAATTGGTGGCAGGAATAGCTCACGAAATTAATAATCCCGTTAACTTCATTCACGCTAACATTGATTATCTCAAACTGTATACAAAACAGTTGCTCGATCTGGTGACTCTTTACGAACAGGAGTATCCAGAACCTAATGCAAAAATTGTCGCTCGCGTTCAAGAGATTGATTTAGGTTTCATGGCAGATGATTTAATAAAACTTGTGGGTTCGATGCAGGTAGGAACCGAGCGCATCCGGCAAATTGTTTTGTCCCTCAGGAATTTCTCGCGACTGGACGAATCGGCAATGAAGCCGGTCGATATTCACGCGGGAATTGAAAGCACTTTGTTAATTTTGCAGCACCGCTTGAAGAGTCGGGACAGCCGCCCGGAAATTGAAATAATTAAGGAGTTCGGGAAACTGCCGCCGGTGGAGTGCTATGCCAGCCAACTCAATCAGGTGTTTATGAATATTATTGCTAATGGAATTGATGCTATTGAAGAACGATATCAAAAGTTATCGGTTCCGCGATCGCAGATCGAGAACGGCCGGATTGTTATTTTCACTGGTGTAACGGCCCAGAAGACTGCGATCGTGGAAATTTCGGACAACGGTACGGGAATTCCCGAGGCGATAGTCGATCGAATTTTCAACCCGTTTTTTACTACAAAAGCTGTCGGGAAAGGTACGGGGTTGGGAATGTCTATCGCCCACTCGATTGTGGTGGAAAAGCACAAGGGGAAGATTGAGTGTATTTCGTCCATAGGATGCGGAACGACTTTTCAGATTGAGATTCCGATCCACAAAGTGTATAAAGACTAGGATGCGTCAGTCGATTTTAGATTTTAGATTTTAGATTTTAGATTGACTCCACAGTGGTAGGGTGCGTCAGCAGTTGTTGATTTTCAGGGGCGGAGCGATAAGCTGAGGCACCCTACAAATTAACGACTAAAATAGATTGAAGCTGCTAAGGAAGCGGTGCTGCATCAAACCTTTAAGTGTATCAAAATTGACATGATGGGATTAATCCTGGAAGCGCTCGAAGCAATGGGACACAATGTCCGCTGGATGTCTTGGAATTTGTTTTTGAGTTTAGTACCGCTGGCCCTGAGTTTTTGGCTGTTCCGCAAACCCCGTCAGCGCTGGCTGCTGTGGGGTACGGCCTTTCTCCTGGGCGCTACTTTTTTGCCCAGCACGCGCCATGTTTTGGCCTATCTGAAGCACATTGTGCAAGATGTGGGCAAAACTTACGTTTTGGGGGCGATCGCGATTACGCTGGCACTGATGGCTTTAGACATCTGGGTACTGCGGCAGCGCGGAGTTCGCTCTGTCCGCTGGTGGGGCGGTTTTTTCTGGTTTATCGCATTTTTGCCTAATGCGCCCTACGTTTTAACTGATATCATTCACCTGATCGAGCAGATTAAAGAGGGGAATTCGGTGTGGACTGTGACTCTAGCTTTGATCCCGCAGTATCTGGCGTTTATGCTGATCGGGTTTGGGGCTTACGTGCTGTCGGTGATGAATTTGGGTTACTATTTGAAGCAACAGGGTTGGAGTAAATTTATCCTGGCAACGGAGATAACTATACACGCACTTTCGGCGATCGGCATTTATTTAGGGCGATTTATCCGCTTCAACAGTTGGGACATTCTGACTAACCCCGATGCGCTGGTTAACACCGTAATGAACGATTTGATTGGCAAGCGTCCGGTTTTAGTAATGGCTGTAACCTTTTTAGTAATTGCTGTTTTGTATTGGGTAATGAAACAAGTAATTTTAGGAGTTAGCCAGCGATTTTACAGGAGCCAATCGCAGTCCGAGTTGTCCCCCGAAAGCGCGAGTTCTTCCAGCTAGAATGATTTGAGATTGGCTCCACAACTAACGTCCAAACTTTTTTGCTCTCCCGCCGCCCGAATTTCTATACAAGTGTAGCAACAGCCCTGACGATGAGGAAGTTTTTAACTGTTGAAACTCTTGCTTTTATTGTATTGGGCATAGATGCCTTCCGATCCGACTGCCGAAAGACTAATGCTATATCAGTCTTTCGGTTATACCAAATTGTTAGCTAAACTCTTGAAGAATTTACCGCGGCAAGGGGTAATAAAACTTGATATGTTAGAACAGTCGAAGTAGTTTTGTAAAAGGTAAAGATGAATCGATTTGACCGTCAATTGTGGGAAAGATTTATTGCGATCGCCCAACCTTACTTTTATCCTTTAGAGCCGGGAGGCGGCAGAATTTTTTTAGGATTAGTGGCGCTGTTGTTGATATTTCTGTTCGCTGCGATGTTTGTGGCTGTCAGTGTTGTCAGTTTGGGTGCTCAAGTCTTATTTCCAGAGGCTTTTAACGGGGTTGCGGCTGGCTTAGCTACTTTGATTAAAGGGATTATCTACTCACCGAAAATTGCGATTGTTGGTTTAATGCTAATTCTCCCAATGGCTGCTTTTGTCTTTTTCAGAAGCAAGTTGATACCGCGCTGGAAGCAGTGGACAATGTTAGCTCTGCTGCTATTTTTGTCGCTGTCAGTTAGCGGGATTAACGTAGTCATTAGCTATATTAGTAATTTTTTCACGACAGCGCTGGCTGAAAAAGATCAGATTACTTTTTGGCGGTTTATGTGGGTTTATGCTGGAGTTTTTATTATCGGTACCCCGATAGTTGTTATTTACGGGTATACCCAAGATAAACTGGGATTGTACTGGCGAGAGTGGATGACTGATAGTTTCCTGGGTAGTTATTTTCAAAACCGCGCTTATTACGAAGTAAATTCTCAGAAAGAAATCGACAATCCCGACCAGCGAATAGCTGAAGATATCAAATCCTTTACGAGTACGAGTTTATATTTTTTGCTGCTGATGTTGGGAGCAGTTATTGATGTTATTTCATTTACGGGTATTCTTTGGTCTATTTCTAAAAATCTTTCGATCGGACTAATTATTTATGCTGTCTTTGGCACGACAGTTATGGTGACTTTTGGCAAAAAGTTGATATTTTTGAACTTCAATCAGCTCTCCACAGAGGCTGACTTTCGCTATGGATTGGTTCACATTCGGGACAATGCAGAATCAATTGCTTTTTACCGGGGAGAAGCACAGGAATCTGTTCAGGTAAAACACCGATTTTTAGCAGCAGTTCGGAACTTTAATTTCCTAATTGGTTGGCAGCGGAATCTGGGATATTTTAGAGTTGGCTATAGATATGCAACTTATATTATTCCATCTTTATTCCTGGCTTCTATCTACTTTGCCGGTGAGATCAGATACGGCGACATTACTCAAGCTGAATTTGCTTTTCGTCAGGTTTCAGAAGCGTTTTCTTTGATTGTATATAATATTGAAAGCTTGAGTTTATTTGCAGCGGGAATTAATCGTCTAGCTACGTTTAGTGAGTATTTAAAACATGAAAAAAATGCTGTTAAGTTCGACGAAATTAGAACAATAGATACAGTTATAAGTTCGCAATTGACATTGGAACACGTTACTTTAGATACTCCCAAGCATCAAAAGACTTTAATTAGCGATTTGTCGGTAGCCGTGTCGCCAGGGGAAGGACTGTTAATTGTCGGTCAAAGCGGTGCTGGGAAGAGTTCTTTGCTGCGAGCAATTGCGGGTTTGTGGGAATCGGGAACGGGCCGTTTGGCGCGGCCGGAACTCGGAGAAATGCTGTTTTTGCCGCAGCGTCCTTATATGATTTTGGGTAGTTTGCGATCGCAACTTTTGTATCCCAACACCAGCAGCGAGGTTGATGAGGAAAAATTGCGCCGCGTTTTGGCATCAATAAATTTAGCAGATTTGCCGGACAGATTGGGCGGTTTTGATGCGGATTTAGATTGGGCTGAGATTTTGTCGCTGGGAGAACAGCAGCGTTTAGCTTTTGCTAGATTGTTGTTGACGGAACCGAAATACGCTATTTTGGATGAGGCGACAAGTGCTTTGGATTTGAAGAACGAGCAACATTTATACGAGCAGTTGCAAGCCACTAAAACTACGTTTGTGAGTGTCGGCCACCGATTGAGTTTAGCGAAATATCACCAGCAGGTTTTGGAACTTGTGGGCGATGGAAGTTGGCGGCTGCTTTCGGCACAAGAATACCGCGCTAGTGCGAAGGTTTTTGGGTGATATAGCGCTGCTTTCAGGGATTGTCAATCTACCCGGTTGTGGGGAAAGCGGTGGGTGGAGGCGCGGTTGGAGATTTATAGTTGAGTTGTACAGATTAATCGCCGCGCCTCCACCCACCCTATAATAGGTTCTACTAAAGTTGTATTCTTTTTTTTGAAGTGGTATCACGATCGATCTTTTGGTATAAATATCTAAAACTGCCCAAACAAAAAGCAAGCTGAACTTTGGCGGATTCGATTTAATCGATCGCCCGCGAGAACTCACACAATATAATGGAAGATAGATTTTTAGTATAGGCGAGATTCCTACCTTGACTACTCCGATTCCTCAAAACTTTGTGCAAACGATCGCCAAGGATCGCGGCGTCACAGATGCCGAGTTAGAAACAGTCTTTATGGCTCTCGACGGTCAATCTACGGCGACAATTGCAACCAAGCTTGGCATTAGCGACATCGCGGTTCGCAAAAGACTCGGCGAAGTTTACAAAAAGTTTCAAATCGGGGGGAACGGCCCTGGAAAGCTTTCGGAATTGAGGCATCAGTTGCTGTTTTCATACCACACCGATCGGGGAACGAGCGATTTTAGTCGAGGTAAAGGATTTCTATTCAATCTCGCGGCCGGCGGCCAACAGCAAGATTGGGGTCAAGCACCGGATGTTTCGGTTTTTTACGGACGGACTGAAGAATTAACTACTTTAAAGCAGTGGACCGTATCAGATAATTGTCGCTTGGTAGCGCTGCTGGGTTTGGCTGGTACCGGCAAAACAACTCTGTCGGTGCAGTTGGCAAAACAGGTACAGAATGAGTTTGATTTTGTGATTTGGCGATCGCTGCGATCGACACCAGCACCATCCGACTTCCTAAGTAACTTAATTGAACTTTTTTCTCACAAACAAAAACCCGATCTGCCGTTAGCAGATCCCGCCCCTACGGGGGCTACGCCAACGAAGAGGATCGACCTCAACGGCAAAATTTCGCGCTTGGTCGAGTATCTGCGCAAGCACCGCTGTCTGCTAATTTTAGATGATTTTGAAGCGGTTCTCAGACCCGAAGAACTAGCGGGACACTACCGCGAAGGCTGGGAAGGATATCGAGATTTAATTGTGCGGCTCTGTGAAGTCAATCACAATAGCTGTGTAGTGCTAGTTAGTTCGGAAGAACCTACGGAACTGGCTTTGCTGGGGGGAGAAAAAGTGCGGTCTTTAAAACCTGCGATTTCCGAGGAAATTGCCCGGGAAATTTTCCAAGAAAAAGGTTTGTCCGCTCAAGATCGAGAGTGGAAAATCTTGTTATCCCGGTACGGAGGCAATCTGTTAGCGTTAAAGATTGTAGCGACCACAATTCACGAGTTTTTTGAGGGGAATGTTTTAAAGTTTTTGGAAGCAACGGCGTTATTTATTGAAGAACATATCAGCAATTTGCTCGCCCAACAGTTCGATCGGATGTCGAGTTCCGAACAAGAGATTGCCTACTGGATGGCTATTGCTCAAAGCCAGATTTCTCTGGCGACTTTGCGAGAACAGGTGTTGGTCAATTCCTCGCTTTCGGATTTGCTAAAAAATCTCGATTCTCTGGGTCGTCGGTCGCTGATTGACAAAATCAGTGAGGGCGGGGAAACAGTTTTTATGCTTCAGCCTTTGATCGTGCAATATGTGACCGACAGATTAATCGAGCAGATTCGAGCGGAGGTTTTGGAGACGGTTAAGACGCAAGAAATAGAAAGAATGGGGCTGTTGAAAACTCACAATTTGAGCGTCTGTATTGCTAAAGGAGAAGGGGGGAAAGAGGCTCGAAGCCGCTCTATTTTAGAATCTGTTAAAAATCGATTGCAAGTGTTGTTTTTGAAGACTACAGGCTCTGAAGAACCGCTAAATATCTTGAAGAAAGTTGCCTCCGATCTGGAGGAGAAATCGATTCTTGAGGTGGGATATGCTAGGGAGAATCTGGCGGCAATTATTTCGGAACTTCAGTCTTAACAAAAAAGCGATCGCCCTTTGACAAAGCGAACGCCCGATTTTCAACACAAACAAAATTCGATAAAATTATTTGACAATGCCAAAAATCGATGCAGATTCAGACCCTGTAATTTTGCCCAAAGTCGGAGCTTTTTGAGCTCGGGCAATTTTGGGAACCAAAAATCCCTTCGCATAAATCTGAGGATTGTCTTGAGCGATTTGGATGTAAGATTGACGGACTGTGGCATTCACCGCCACAGTCTTCGCGTCGTAGACTTGCATCGCCATTTTGGGATAAAAACCAATGCCGACAATCGGTATCAAAAAGCAAAATGCGATCGCCACTTCCCGAGGTTTAGCATCAATAAACGGTGCATCACCAGGCAAAACGCAACTATTACCAAAACAAACCGCTTCATCCAGATTGTTTCTCTGATTTTGCAAATTTAGATCCTCAAGGTCGCAAGCAGCTAGTCTCCCACAGTTGTAAAATAACTGTCGCAGCATCGAGAGCAAATAAATCGGAGTCAAAATCAGTCCTACTGCCGCCAGGAACACTGTCACCGCCCGGAAAGAACCGCTGTACATATCGCTAGTTGCGACGCCCACAAACACTGACAATTCGCTAGCAAAACCGCTCATTCCGGGCAGTGCCAAAGATGCCATCGCGCCTGCGGTAAACAAGGCAAATACTTTCGGCATGACTTTTCCAATCTCGCCCATCTCGTCCATAATCATTGTATGGGTGCGATCGTAAGTAACGCCAGCCAGGAAAAACAATACTGAGGCGATTAAACCGTGGGAAATCATTTGCAACAGCGCCCCGTTGATTCCCAAATCCGTGAAGGAAGCAATACCCAACAACACGAATCCCATGTGAGAAATCGACGAATTCGCTAGGCGGCGCTTCATGTTCGATTGGCCGAAGGAATTCAGCGCGCCGTAGATAATATTGACCACGCCGAGCACCGCCATAATCGGTGCAAAGTAAACGTGTGCTTTGGGGAGAAGTTCCAAATTCAGGCGAATCAGTCCGTATCCGCCCATTTTCAGCAATACGCCGGCCAGAATCATCGACACGGGAGAAGATGCTTCGCCGTGGGCATCAGGTAGCCAAGTGTGGAAGGGGAAAATCGCCAGTTTCACACCGAAGGCAATTAACAATCCGGCATAAAGCAGTAATTCTAAACCCAGTGGGTAGTCCTTCAAGCCTAGTTCTACCATGTCGAAGGTGGGGGTGCCTCCGCCGTAGAAAGCCATTGCTAAGGCAGCTATCAAAATAAAGATGGAAGCGCCTGCGGTGTAAATCAAGAATTTGGTAGCTGCGTAGCGGCGGTTTTGTCCGCCCCAAATCGAGATGAGGAGGTACACCGGAATTAGTTCTAGTTCCCAGACAATGAACAGCAGCATGATGTCTTGGGCGACGAAAACTCCTATTTGTGCCGAGTACATCACCAGCATCAGGAAGTAGAAGAGTCGTGGCTTGCGATCGACCTCCCATGCAGCAAAAATAGATAGCGTCGTCACCAATCCCGCCAAAAGTACCAGCGGAACTGACAGTCCGTCAACGGAAACAGACCAGTTGAGGCCTAAAGAAGGTATCCAGGAATATTGTTCTACGATTTGGAAACTAGAGATACTCGGATCGTAATGAGTCCAAAACACCCAGCACATTAATACAAAATCTGCAATACCTACGCCTAGCGCATACCAGCGCACGGTTTTGCCGTCTGTATCGGGCACAAAAGGAATGGCGAGGGAAGCTAGGAGGGGTAGGATGACAATTGCGGTCAGCCAAGGAAATTGATCCGCTATCATGATAGTGAGAATAAATACTTAGTTGGAAGTTACCAAGATTATAATACTAAATTTAATCAAAAATTAAGATTTGTAAATAAATATTTTTATATCAAGATAAATGCGCAGGACAATATCACGAATTGCTACACACGTCAATTGATTTTCGATTTTCGATTTTTGATTTTCGATTCAGGACTTACGCACAAAAAAATATAGCGTTTTGCAGGCGCAATCTGCCTGCTGCGCCTATTCTGGTAGATGGTTGGGTAAGTCCTGTGTATTAAGGGCGATGGCGATCGCCAATTAGCTTTCAATCAGCGTTCAATCTGGATCAACTCCCAATTCGCGCAACTTAGCCGCCAATCGTTGTGCCCTTTGGCTTTCCTGGTCAGCCCTTTGCCTTTCTTGCTCTGCCCTTTGCCTTTCCTGGTCAGCCCTTTGCCTTTCTTGCTCAGCCCTTTGGCTTTCCTGGTCAGCCCTTTGGCTTTCCTGGTTAGCCCTTTGCCTTCTTGCTCAGCTTGTTCTGAACTCCACAGCAACAAATTACCTAAATTATCCCACCAGCGCAGCCAGTTCATGGTTTGTCCCAACCTTTCCCCCGACCAAATCCCCAGATATAGTTCCAGTTGTGGAATCCACACCCGCCCCTGCTCATTGGCTGAATGTAAAACATAGCGCCCATCTTGCAAATAGCGCACTTCTAAAATACCTTCGTAGGGGTCATAAGTGACATAAGTAGGTACTTGAAGAATCTGTTCGTAAAAGTGGAGTTTCCCATAGGGCGGAGTTGCTCGGACCGATAGTTCTCCTCCCTCTGCTTCCGAGAGAAACTCCATCACGATCGCCACATTAGCACCATCAGTATGAGGAGTATAACTACGGCGAATTACCCCCTCTGCTAGAGGATGCACTTGCGGCACATAAAACCAGTCTGGAGCTTTGACAACAATCTTTTTATTGACTGTGGCGACTAGCCCCAAATTAGAGGCAATTAGCATTTCTGGCTGGATACATCCTGCAGCTCCCAGTGCATCGGTGAGACCTGCTGCGAGAGAAGGTTGTTGAATATTTTCCACCGGATCGTCGGGTAATACGAAGTTAGCTGGTAGGGGTTCCCAGGTGACGGTTGGTTTGGCTTTGATAGACGGGGCTTCGAGTACCATTGTATTAACCCTCAACCAGAAATGTTTGTGTAAATTTATCTATATTAACTCAAGTTGCTAGTTTCTCGATCGGATGGGGCGGGTTTATCTGATTTGTCGGTGGGTGTCATATATTTCGGTGAACCCGCCCCTACAATTATTTATGTTATGCCTGGGAATTGTCACCCTTGATTTAAAACATCGATTTTAACTAGATAAAGTCAAAAGCCGATCGCCAAAAGATGCAATTAAAGAGCGATCGACTAATTGCGAGAGCCATTTTTCCGGTATTCCCCCCTCCCCGTAAAAAGCCCCCGCCAATTGTCCGTAAACCGCACCAGTAGTATCCGCATCGTCGCCCAAATTCACAGCCAACAAACAGCCTTCCGCAAAAGAAGAACTGTTGTAAAAAGCCCAAAGTGCCGCCTCCAAAGACCTGACAACATAACCCGTACCTTTAATTTCAGGAGGTTGTCGCAGTTTAAAAGAACCCGCCGCAATCTCATCAATCTCTGCCACCAGCGGATTTGCTGCCCAATATCCAGAAATCGGACAATATCTTTCTGAAAGCAACACATCTTTAGCAACCCCATTCACAGCCCCCGCAATTAAAGCACCAAAATAGCGGCAAGCATCCACACAAGTAGCCGCACCGTGAGTAGTTCTCGAACTTTCGGCAGATTTTTCTATTACTTCTAAAGGATTTGTAGCATAAAACAAAGGCACGGGAGCCAAACGCATAATCGAACCATTGCCAGCACTCCCAGCATCCGTCGAACCACAGAAAGGTTTTCTGGTATCTTCAAATTTCCCAAGTGCTTTTTGCACCGTATTGCCAATATCAAAACATTCACCAGTGCTGCTCAAATGTCCGTCTCGCCACCACCGCAAATAAGTTTCTAACTGATGGACTGGATCGAAACCTTGTTTCTCAATCAAACTTTCAGCCAAACAAAGCGCCATCGAAGTATCATCAGTCCACTCGCCCGGTTGCAGTCGAAACGGGCCGCCGCCAACCATATCGTTAATAGGTGTAAATGTTCCTGGGCGGCAGAACTCTAAAGTTGTTCCCAAAGCATCACCAACTGCTAAACCTAGAAGACTGCCGCGATAACGTTCTAGGGAGCATCCCGGTTTTGTAAATATCCCCAAATCAGCGTAAAATAGTTAAAATCAATAGAAGCGTCAAAAAAAGTCG
>NZ_JAUBTB010000031.1:0-78374 GCF_036704965.1 Microcoleus sp. F10-B2
TACTCACTATTATCTCGGATGATTCACTTTTACCCTCTCAATCCGCGTATGTGCCAGTTGGGGGTGCGGAATGTGGGTTACGGGCTTGTGGCATGGGATTCTGGAAGGGTTGGGGAAAAGTGCACGTGAGCAAAGCTACCCAAAGGAAATTGATTGAAAAGTACGATCGCACCCTGCATCCGCGTTAATCTGCGTTAATCAGCCCGCATCAGCGGTTCATAAAAAAATAAAAGAATAAAAGAGCGATCGCCCTTTAACCCTCCCTCAAACTCGATCGTCCTGTATGCTAAACATCAGCCACCGGTAAAGGAATCTCATCGCCGCACTCACAAGCAGTCTCTACCCACAATTCCTAGCTTCCTGAATATTATCCATCGCTTCCGACAAAGTTTCCCCCACAGACATACAACCCGGAAGGTCTTTTATTATGGCTGTATAACCTTCAGATTCTGGGTAAAAACTGATAGGATATTTCAGGCTCAAGTAATAATCCAGAGATTTAAAATTGACTTTCATCCGCGTTCATCCGCGTTCATCCGTGTTCATCGGCCCTCATCAGCGGTTCATAAAAAAAATAGGGTGAGCAACGCCCACCCTACTATCTTAGTACAAACGATTAAACCTTAGCTTCTTTCTTCACCAAATCACCCCAACCCAAATCCTTCAGCGAATTATTCCGGCGCAGCGGACGAGTCACCAACTCCAAAATATCCCGCGCATTACCAAAGCCGTGAATCTGAGCAAAAGTAAACTCAACAGACCACTTAGTATTAATTCCGCGCGCTTCCAAAGGATTAGCGTGAGCCATACCAGTAATCACCAAATCAATATTCTGCTCGTAAATCCGCTGCAACTGATTGTAATTGTCTGGTTTCTCCACAATCCGAGGAGTAGGAACTCCCATCTCGTGACAAGTCTTTTCTAACAACGCCAACTCGGCCGCCTGATAGCGTTTGTCCATGTAAGGAATGCCAATTTCCGGGCAAGTCATGCCGCAGCGAATCAAGAAACGTGCTAAAGAAATCTCCAGCAAATTGTCTCCCATAAAGAAGACAGATTTGCCGCGAATTATTTGCAGGTAATCTTCCAAACCAGCCCAAATTTGCGCTTCCCGTTCGTCCAAACCTTTTGGTTCAATTCCCAACACAGAGCAAATTTTCTCAATCCAAGCGCGAGTTCCGTCAGGGCCGATCGGGAATGGCGCACCAATTAGCTTACACTTGCGGCGGCGCATCAAGGTAGAAGCTGTGCGCGACAAGAACGGATTCATACCCGATACATAATAACCTTCTTCCAAGACTGGCAATTCTGTGTAGCGCTTGGAAGGAAGCCAACCGGAAACTTTGATTCCTTGCTTCTTCAATTCTAAGGTTAGCTGAGTGACAACCGGATCGGGCAAAGAACCAAAAAGTACCAGCGGTGTGTGCTTGACATATTCCGATTCATCTGCTGCAACTTCCTCTTTTTTCTTGCCGAAATTCAGCAGTTGAGAGATAGCATTGCGTTCTTGTTTCTGAGATTCCATCACGGGCGCTTTCTCAGGACATTTAGCAGCCATCGCTGCTAAAACGGTATCTTCCCCTTGAGTAAAGGCGTAATCCAAGCCGTTAGCGCGAGCCGTGACGATGGGAATGCCAATTTCGGCTTCGAGTTTCGGCGCTAACCCTTCCAAGTCCATTTTAATGATTTCGGTGGTGCAAGTGCCGATCCAAACAATTACACTGGGGTTACGATCGCGCTTAATTTGCAAGCACAGCCGCTTCAACTCCTCATAATCGTTTAACTGAGCGGAAATATCGCCCTCTTCCAACTCAGCCATCGCATACCGAGGCTCAGCAAAAATCATCACGCCCATGGCATTTTGCAAGAAATAGCCGCAAGTTTTAGTACCGATGACTAAGAAAAAGCTATCTTCAATTTTTTGATAAAGCCAAGCTACGCAGCTAATCGGACAAAAAGTGTGATAATTGCCAGTTTCGCATTCAAAGTTTAAAGCTTCGGGTTCAGTAGTAGTAATAGCAGTCATATCTCAAATCTTCTCCCTTTAAATTGTTTTTCGTCTCGAACGGGACAGGCTCGCTAAGCTAGGAAATACCTGTATTTTGTGATCGCCTCGCTGCTCTCGCGCACGAGAGAAGTAGGTTGTTTTTCCTCTCAAACGCGAACAGGCACAGGAGCGAAAAAAAATTTGTTTTTTGCAATCGCGCTTTCGCAGCCAACAATAATAGAAATACCTGATTTTGGGCTAATTCCTCTGAAAAATAGATGCAACAAACTCAATATTTCCGCAGCCGCAGCATCCAAAATTTGAGCTAAAAAATTCTGCGCGAGGGCGGATAATCCCTCACAGCAGGGATTTAGTTTTCTTCTACTCCGCGAGGGCAAAAAGCCTTTTGGCAGTTGTGAGTTTGAGCTAATTAAAAATTAACAACTCGCAACTCACAACTAACAAATAGAGCGGGAAACTTCATCACTAGGAGAGACTCGGGCGATCGCAACAACCTCACTTAAAATCAGATAAAAAGCCGGAAATTTCTTCATCCTCATCGTCGGAATCCAAATCGCCGAGACCTAGAGCATCTAAATCATCTTCGTCAGGATCTCCGGTAGTTGCTTCCCCCAGATCGTCAAGTCCGAGCTCGTCGAGGTCATCCTCATCCGATACAGAGAAATCGTCAATACCGTCTTCGTCCAAGTCGCCCAGATCCATATCTAGGTCATCTGAGGTCGGGGTCCCAAACGGATCGGGTATTTCTTCGGCGACAAACTCTGCATCTTCTTCCCCAAACGGATCGGATATTCCCGATGCGAGATCCCCAGAGGTCAAAGTCCCAAATTGTGAGGCTTCTTCTTCGTCATCGTCGAGGTCGAGACCCTCCAAAGCCGAGGCTTCTTCTTCCTCGTCATCGTCGAGGTCGAGACCGCCCAAAGCCGAGGCTTCTTCTTCGTCATCGTCGAGGTCGAGACCGCCCAAAGCCAAGGCTTCTTCTTCCTCGTCATCGCCCATATCAAAGTCAGATACGGCGTCTTCCTCGTCGTCGCCCATATCGAAGTCAGATACGGCGTCTTCCTCATCGTCTTCGAGACCGAGACCGTCCAAAGCCGAGGCTTCTTCTTCTTCGTCATCGTCCATGTCGAAGTCGGAGACAACTTCTTCCTCGTCATCGCCCAGGTCGAAGTCGGAGACAACTTCTTCCTCGTCATCGCCCAGGTCGAAGTCGGAGACAACTTCTTCCCCATCATCGCCCAGGTCTAAGTCGGAGTCAGATTCTTCCTCAAACTCATCAAAGGATTCCTCCTCGGAGCTAAGTGCTGAGGCTGCTGCTGCCAGACCTGCGACTCCGGCGACTCCGGCGACTACTCCGGCTGCTGCTAAGGCCGCACCGCCTAATTTATTAGAATTGGCATCAGCGGGTGCAGCTTGCTCGATACCTGCTGCGGGTGCAGCTTGCTCGATACCTGCTGCGGGTGCAGCTTGCTCGATACCTGCTGCGGGTGCAGCAGTTGCGGTTTGAGCTGCTGCAGGTGCAGCAGTTGCGGTTTGAGCCGCTGCGGGTGCAGCAGTTGCGGTTTGAGCTGCTGCGGGTGCAGCAGTTGCGGCCGCTGGCGGTGCTGCGGTTGTGGGAGATTGGCCCGCCGTCTGTGGCGCGATATTTGAGGGCATACCCAGCGCCAGGTCGGGGTCAAAATTTAGCCCCAACACTTCGATCAGGCTGTCTGCATCCGGCTTGAGTTTTGAGAAGGGCAGCATTAATTGCTGGAGTTCCGGCTCCAGGGCAGCCGCAATTCCCAGGATGAGGTAAGAAACAGGCCTTTTCCCGCCGTCGGGTGTGGCGACCGTGTTGTCAGCCGTCATGTGCAGGAGCAGCCAAGCCCGATTTACCTGGTAGTAGTCCAACCACTTCTGTTTGAGAGCAACTGAAAAAGTATCAAAAAAAGCCATAACCTCTTTATCCTCATCCTGATCGCTAGACCTATTAAACCATCATCAGGTCTAGCTCATCTTCCTCCTTCTTGACCACAGGTTGAACTGGATTTAGATAAAAATCTGAAAGCAACGAGAATAATTCGCGATCCGGCAAGTCGTTGGGCACTACTCCTTCGGGTCTTGCCAAAATCTGGTCGGCGATGTTGAGGTAGTAATCGCAGACGTAGTTTAGGGAAGAATCGGTCTCGGCCATTTCAAACAAAGTTTTGCCTTTGACACGAGAAACGCGGATGTCTTCAATCAGGGGCAGCACTTCCAGCACTGGCATGGGTACGGAGTCTACGTACTTGTCGATCAAGTCGTGCTTTGAGGTGCGGTTGCCAATTAAACCGGCGAGCCGCAACGGGTGAGTGCGGGCTTTTTCGCGGACTGAGGCGGCGATGCGGTTGGCAGCAAATAAAGCGTCGAAGCCGTTGTCGGTAACAATCATGCAGTAGTCGGCGTAGTTCAATGGGGCTGCAAAACCGCCACACACTACGTCGCCGAGCACGTCGAACAGGATGATGTCGTATTCCTCGAAGGCATTGAGTTCTTTGAGCAGTTTGACGGTTTCGCCTACTACGTAGCCGCCGCAGCCAGCTCCTGCTGGAGGACCTCCTGCTTCTACGCAGTCAACGCCGCCGTAGCCTTTGTAGATGACATCTTCGGGCCAAACGTCTTCGTAGTGATAGTCCTTTTGCTGAAGGGTGTCAATAATTGTGGGGATTAAGAAGCCAGTGAGGGTAAATGTGCTGTCGTGCTTTGGATCGCAACCGATTTGCAAAACTTTCTTGCCGCGCTTGGCTAGGGCAACGGAGATGTTGCAGCTTGTTGTCGATTTGCCAATTCCACCTTTTCCGTAAACTGCGAGTTTCACTCTTTGTTCTCCTATAGGTTTCTATCAAAACTATCGGGGCTGGGGTTTCACGCTTTTTTTCGATCGCCCAACTGCACCCAACTGCAATAGCCCAATTGCAGTCCCCGACTGCAATGCCATTCCTGTGAATTTGGGAGTCGGCGCAACTTAGCTTGTTGAAAGCATTATTAGCTAACTTGCGAGGAAAAGAAAGGGGGCGATCAAATTAAAATGCTAGTAAATTTGTGTATTTTCCATCTTTGGGGATATTAGCTTTTTTTTTGACTTACCAATCAATTTTTAGAATGTTTTTAGATTTTAAATTTCTTTTATAATACTTTCTTAATATAAAGAGGTACAAAAATAAAACAAAAATTAACTTCTCAAACAATCTCGGCTTTTGGCTTTGGGGCTAGGATGCAGGCAGTTGATGGCTTGTGCGGGTAACTTGAAAGGGTACAAAGGGCCTGCAAACTCCAAGTGAGTTGGGCTGATTTGGGTCTGGGGAGGGCAAAGTTATAGGATTTGAGATTTGAGATTTGAGATTTAAGATGGGGAAAGATTGATTTTGCTGGGGTTTCTGGTGTTTTGTAAAAAATTGTGAATTTTTAGGAATTGGTGGGGAGATGGGGAGATGGGGAGATGGGGAGATGGGGAGATGGGGAGATTATGATTTCTGCCACATGACTAATGACTGCTGACTGCTGACTCATGACAACTGACTATCGGAATCTCGATCGCAAACTCAGTGCCCCGTCCAGTTTCCGAAACGCAGTCGAGCCGCCCCCCGTGCTGTTCCACAACTAAGTGGTAGGAAATAGAGAGTCCCAACCCCGTACCCTTGCCGACGGGTTTGGTAGTAAAAAACGGATCGAATAATTGGCGGCGAATCTCCTCCGGTATGCCCCGCCCGTTGTCGGAAATGCGGATCGCCACAAAATCACCGCCTACAACTTCAGTGCGAATTGTAATAGTGGGAAGAGTCAATGGAGAAGTAGAATTTAACGGCGGTGAATTTTTCGCATTTCTCCTAGCCCATTGCCCGTTCTGGATTTCTTCATCCAAAGCATCAATAGCATTGCCAAGAATATTCATAAACACCTGATTGATCTGACCGCCACAGCACTGGATCTGAGGCAAATTGCCGTATTCTTTAATAATGTTAATAGATGGATGTCCGCCGTGAGCTTTGAGCCGGTGCTGCAAAATCAACAAAGTGCTTTCAAGTCCCTCGTGAATGTCAACGAGCTTGATGTTAGATTGATCCGATCGCGAAAAATTGCGCATCGACAAAACTATTTGGCGTATGCGCTCGGTTCCGACTTGCATAGAAGACAGGATCTTAGATAAGTCTTCCACCAAAAAATCGATTTCCATCTCTGTTGCAGCTTCCCGAATTTCCGAGACTGGTTCGGGATAGTGCTGCTGGTAAAGTTTCACGAGTTGGAGTAATTCTTTGATGTAGTGGCTGGCGTGGGAAAGGTTGCCGTAGATAAAATTAACAGGATTGTTAATTTCGTGAGCGATACCGGCAATCATTTGTCCCAAAGAAGACATTTTTTCAGTTTGCACAAGTTGAGTTTGAGTTTGCTGCAACTTTCGCACAGTTTCCTCTAATTGCTGCGCTTGATTTTTCAAGCAAGTTTGCTTTCGCCGCAGCACTTCTTCGACTCGCTGGCGCTTGATAATATCCCGTCTCAACAATTCATTTGATTCTAAAAGTTGAGCGGTGCGTTCTTCAACTTGTTTTTTTAAGTCGTCATGAGCTTGGCGCAGGGCTTCTTGAGCCCGCTGCCGCTCTAAAATTTCTTGCTGCAAAAGTTCGTTGGCTTTCTGCAATTGGGAGGCTCGATCGTCAACTGCTTGCTGCAAAAGCTCGATCGTCCCGTACATTTCTGATTGGTTAAAAACTTGTGGCAAACTTGTTACAGAGACAACGCCCAAAAGTTCTCCGTGACTGCCAACTACTACCAAACGGCGGACACAGTGCCGCTGCATCGACTGATGGGCGCTCCAGAGGGAATCGGCGGGAGATATGCAAAATAAAGGCGCACTCATGACCATTGCCGCCGGGATTTCCGAGAGGTTTAATTCGAGGGCGTGAAACTGCACAATATCCCGCTCGGTGACAATGCCGATCGGCAGAAGGTAATTTTCTATTGGTGCGATCGCCCGCTGTGGATGCTGAGTTTGCTCTTCGACAATGACGACGCAACTAACTCGATACTTGACCATGAGTTCGGCTAAATCGAGGGCTGAGGCAGTTTTTGGGGCCGAAATGACATCTTTAGCCATGACATCTGCTGCACAGCGCAAATTGGTTAGCAAGTTAACCGGTTGCAGGGCTTCGTGAATGGCTTCGCGGGTGATGAGGCCCAGAAGTCGCGAGTCTTCGTCCACCACGGGCAAATGCCGAATCTGATGCTGGCGCAACGTGAATATAGCTGTGAAAATATCTTGAGACTCGGATTGTTTGAGGGTAATGGGCGATCGAGTCATTACGTCAGCAATTGTCAGTCCTACCGCACAAGCTGCTACGGTAGTTAGCTTGACGATATCTCGTTCTGTAAAAATGCCGATCGGCCGATTATCTTCCACAACTAACACGCAACTGCGCTTGGCCGGACTCGGAAGAGCGTGTGGTTTTTCGCCATAAAGCAGACAGGAGACACGCATCGGGTTCATCAAAGCCAACACTTGGGCGATCGGGGTTTCTGGAGCCACGGTGAGGGGGTGGCGGTCGATCGCCCGATCTAAAGGTGACGAGTAGAGCGGCGGACTGTTGGGCCGCCCGGCGGGTTCTGAGGTTTTAATTGCTGGCGGCTGGGGGGCTGAATCTAGGAACTGCTGTAATTTTTCTTCTTGTAGCATGGTTGATTATTAATTTTACTTAATGAATTGTTACAATTTTGCAGACTGGGGTTGGCAGACTTAGCATTAATTAAGCGGATTACAGATGCTCGATCGCCTGAAATTTCATTGCTAGAAAACCCCTGATTGAATTTTTATTTTTTAAATCCTATGTCGTGGACGCCATTAAGTCATCGAATTCATCATTTGCCGCTCATCCTTGCGGGCCCGATTTTGCGCCGGACTGAAAGTCGGGCCGTGACAGTTTGGCTGGCTCTGAAAGCACCCCGCCAAGTCGAACTCAAGGTTTATTCCACAGAGGGCGGAACCGGCGAAATTGTCGGGGTGCCGTTACTCCAAGGTGCGAACTCTACCGTGCAGCTCGGCAAATACCTGCACGTAGTGGCGGTGACTGCTAAACAGATCGACAGCAATGTCTTGACATCCGGGCAAATTTATGCTTATGACATTGAGTTTACTGGGAGTCGGGAATCGCCGTCGGTTGCAGTCCCAGAAAATGAGAAAGAAAATCTCATTTCTTGTCTGTGGCCGGCATCCCCTGATTCGTCGGCTTTGGGCCCGGAGACCATCGGTTATTTCGCTCACCAGTTGCCGACTTTTGCCCTGCCGCCGAAAGATTTAAACTATTTGCGTATCGTTCACGGTTCTTGTCGCAAGCCCCACGGAGACGGCAGAGATGCCCTGCCAATTTTGGATAATTCGATCGAACAATTTGCAGGAACGGCAAATAGCAGGCCCCACCAACTGTTTTTAACGGGCGACCAAATTTACGGCGACGACGTTGCCGATGCGATGCTGTGGGCCCTGACTGATGCTGGCGATACCCTGTTGGGCTGGGAAGAGAGTCTACCCCTGATGGATGATGCCCAAATTAAAAAGAATTTGTGTATCAGTATACCTAAAAATGCGGAAAACGAAAATGCAGTTGGTCATGAGAGGGAAATTTTTAGAGAGTCACCTATTCAGAAACCCTCTGATGCTAAGTATGAGTCCAAAAAACCAATTGAGTTACAGCCGGGGACTCGCAGCGATATTGCCAGAGATTTTGGCGGCTTTACGGCGATGTTGGTGAATAAACCCAAAAATGCTAAAAGTCACTTGTTTAGCTTGGGCGAATATTGCGCGATGTATTTGTTAGTTTGGTCGCCGGTACTTTGGTGCGATCGTTTTCCGAAGGGTAAGGATATTTGTCCAAATTCTAAGCAGGCAAAAGTCTGGGATAGAGAAGTTGTTGAACTTGACGGTTTTGCTCGCAATTTGTGGAGGGTGAGGAGGGCGCTAGCGAATATTCCTACTTATATGATTTGCGATGACCACGATGTTAGCGACGATTTGTATTTGAATCGAGAGTGGTGTTACCGGGTGCTGGGGAAGCCGCTGGGCCGCCGCGTGGTGCAGAATGCTTTGGTGGCTTACGCTGTGTTTCAGGCTTGGGGGAATACGCCCGCACAGTTCGATCGCGAAAAACCGGGTGATAAATTATTAAAAGCTGCTGAAAAATGGTCGGATTCGGCGGGGAATGATGTTTCTGCTTGGGAGGAGGCGGCTTCGTATTTGGGAATTCCAGGACTCGATCCGAAAACTAACTTACCTAAGTTGAAATTAGACGAAGATGTTTTTATTTTGGATCGGGATGGCGAGGGTGTAAGTGAGGTTTTGAATTGGCATTTTACTGTAAGAAGTTTTAAGCACGAGGTGATTGTGCTGGATACGCGGAATTGGCGGGGTTATCCGGTGAAAAGTGCGATCGATCCGCCGATGCTTTTGACTCACAAAGGTTTTGAAGAGCAAATTCAGAAACCTTTGAAGGAGACTGATTTGCTGAATAAAACTGGGGAGTTTGAGATTGAGGCCACGCTGGTAGTGGTGCCGACTAATTTGGTGGGTTTGTGGATTATTGATGCGGTGCAAAAGCGGGATGTGGAACAGGGGAAGGTTTTTAATAGCGATGCGGGAGATGCTTGGAATTTTCACGAGTTGGCTTTTGTGAAGCTGTTGTCGGAGTTTTTTAAGCAGCGCAATCGGGTGATTGTGTTGACGGGGGATATTCACTATGCTGCTGCTGTGCGGCTGAGTTATTGGTCTGATTGTCATTTTGGCGATTCTAGGCCGAATATTGAGCCTTTGACGAGGGATAATTATCGGTCAAATTGTCAATATTCTGTGCTGGCGCAGTTGACTGCTAGTGCTTTTATCAATGAGGAGTGGAAAACGCATTTAATTCATACTAAGATTAAGTCGCTGCTTCCTGAGCGATCGCACGAATGTTTGGGATGGAATGAGCCGCTGGAATTAATGAAAATTTCGAGGAGTGGCAAAAAGAAAGCTCTGGCGGCTGCTGTCAGGAACAGACAATCTCTGCCTGATTGGGGGTATCGGATTGACTGGATTAAACGGCAAAGAGCTCGGGTGTTTTTGGTGCTAGAAAAGGGAACTGCGTCAGATAGATCGCATAAAAATAAACAATTGTCATTCCTGCGTAGGTTGTGGAATTTTATATCGCTGTTGTGGCGCAATCGCTGGCTGCAAGAGGGTGATGAGATTGTGGGATATGGCAATATTGCGATCGTCAGTTTTCAGTGGCCGGAGGATAGTGATGGGGATAAGGCGGTGATGCAGAATGTTTATTGGCGGCCGCTTTGGGAGCCGGATAGTGTGGTTTACAGTCAGTATTTTGTTCCGCTGGGATTGGATGAGCCAAGGGTTGATTGATCGGGTGTTCTGCATTTAAATTTAACTTTTTGGGCGTTGCTCAAAGCCCACCCGACGGGTTGAAGAGTGGATCGCCGATTTTCCAAAAAGTCGATCGCGCGGAGAAGATACGGCGAAGATACGGCGGTTGAAACCGCGTCTACACGAGATTTTACCCGGATGATGCGCGGGTTGAAGGCCTAATCCTCTAATAATCGATCGATCGAAACTGCAACATCGGGAAATGCTAGCGGATTGATATTACCCTGAGTTAGAGTTTCTCTGAATTGATAGCCGTCATTTGTAGGCGAGCGAAATACTATCAATTCCATTGTTCGCAAATTGATGACCCAATACTCAGAAATGCCCGCTTGGGCGTAAATTTTGGTTTTAATTTCCAAGTCTTTACTGAGAGTAGAGTTTGAGTATTCAATCAGCCAAAAAATGTTTTCTGGATAGGGGTGATGTTCTCGGTAATCTCGTCCCAGACGTTGAACGACAGCGATATCGGGTTGTGGCTCAGAGTTGCTTGACGATAAGGTAATTGGCTTACCTTGGCGGACTTTTGCCCGATCGCCCAGCAAGTAAATTAGGTACTCTCCACCCTCATCGCTGGAGTAAGCATGGGATTCTCCTTCGGGGGCCATTTCGATGATTTCTCCACCTATTAATTCAACGTTTCGCCGTTCCAGAATACCGGCGGCAATCATATGGTGGTAGTCTTCAACTGTCCATTTTACAGTCGTGACGCTCACGGTGATTATTCCTATTATTTTATTCTCATTTTAGACTGCTTTTGCCGTTTGCGATCGCCCGTTTCCCAAAAAGTCGATCGCCCGTTTCCCAAAAAGCCGAGATCCCTTCCCCTTCTCCCGCAGTTGGGTAAAATTGACAAAATTTGATATTTTTGCTATAATTCCCTGAAATTAATCACAATTAAAGCTCAACTATAAATATATGGAAGCTGTAATTGAAAGCATTGTAAGTAAGCTGCGTTATTTAGGTAAACCGCAGCTAGAATTTGTTCTTAATTTTGTAAATTTCCTAACTTGGCAGTCAGCGCCGGGCCTGTTATCAAGAGTAAGTGATTCTGATGCAGAAATCAGCGATCGCGAGTTTGAAATACTTTTAGATGAATTGGCTGATGAGTCCATTAAAAACATGGGAGTAAATGTCCCTATGCTATCGGATTTTGCGGTGAGTCGTGCTGGTATCTATGAGGATCATCCCTAGCGCCGAATGAATCATTTAACTAACAGCGTATTCGGTAAACTTTCTAGTAAAATCAGACTTAAAAGCAAGTACGATATCAGTTTTTGGGACTCCGAATTCGACCAATTCTTCAGCTATTCCTGTATCTGTCCTATCCTGTTGAATCCAGATTTTATCATCTTTAAGCTCAATGTGAACTGAAACGCCGTAGACTCTTAATTGGTCGTTCCAGCCTGCGAGAATAACCAGGTAATTACCGCTTTCGCGATCGCGAATAATTTTAACTTCTGTTCCTTCTCGTACAACCATGTCTGAGAAGTTGTTCAGAATTTTGTCGATCGCTTCAGTATAGTTTAATTTCTCCACAATACAATTTCCTCCGAATCTGGCCGAAAAATAATTAGCTTGATATCGTATTCTTCCACACGTCCTTGAATGAATTTCAATCTAAATAATTCATCGTAGGTTTCTAAAGGAACTGCTAAATACAGAATCAAATCTGGCATAATATCTCTCAATGCCGATCGACAGTTGAGAAATTGACCGAGGGCTGCATGAAACTGGTAGAAATCCGATTGCTCTCGAAAGCTCTTGACTTCCACAGCTATTTTTCGACCTGCTTTTTCTGCACTGATTAACTTTTCTGCGGTCAAATCGATAAACATTGCTAAACCTTCGTCATCGACTTGCACCCGAAAGTTTTCACGAATAACTATCCATCCGTCTTTTTGTAAGGCAGTTTTGACAGTATCGTGAAAAATATCTTTAGCAGGCATTTAGAAACTCCGTTGCTCTCACTCTCTATTTTATACCAATCATTAAAACCCGATCGCCCCAATCAACCCAAAAACCCGATCGCACATTTCTCTCAAATTCGCTCGCCCATCCACAAAAAACCCGATCGCCCATCAACCAAAAACCCGATCGCGGGGCCCCAGAAACCGGGTTTTTTCCGAAATACTTCGGTACAACCCACAGATTCGGGCAAAAACCCGGTTTCTTGGATTATCGCCCGCCGCTAACTCCCTCCAATCTCAGGAAATGCACCCGGCCCGATCGATCGCCCGCTACAACTGTCACTCCATCAGGGGCGATCGCACAGCAAGCAAACCCACCATCTCCGCTGAAACTAGCAACCTCATTGCCACTCAGCAGATCCCAGATTTTCACAGTTTTATCGTCTGAAGCCGAAACCGCTATGAGGCCGTCCGGGGCGATCGCGACGGCATATACCCCCTGAGTATGACCGATGAGAGTTCTCAATTCGCTGCCACTGTCGATGTCCCAGATTTTGAGGGTGTGATCCCTTGAAGCCGAAATTGCTTGCTTGCCGTCGGGTGCGGTCGCTACTGCTGTTACACTGTGAGTATGACCGGTGAGAGTTATCAGTTCCCTACCGCTGTTTATGTCCCAGATTTTGAGGGTGTTATCCCCTGAAGCCAAAAGGTTGTAATCCCCTGAAGCCGAAATCGCTATGAGGCCGTCTGGTGCGATCGCGACTGCAAATACCTCCTGAGTATGACCGGTAAGAGTTCTCAATTTCCTGCCACTGTCAATGTCCCAGACTTTTAGGGTTTTATCCCCTGAAGCGGAAATTGCTGTTTTGCCATCTGGTGCGATCGCTACTCCCCATACCTGTTGCGTATGACTGGTGAGAGTTCTCAATTTCCTGCCACTGTCGATGTCCCAAATTTTCAGGGTTCTATCCCAGGAACCGGAAATTGCTCGCTTGCCGTCTGGTGCGATCGCGACTGCTGATACCATATCAGTGTGACCGGTCAGAGTTCTCAGTTCCCTCCCGCTGTCTGTGTCCCAGATTTTGAGAGTGCGATCCCTTGAAGCCGAAATCGCTGTCTTGCCGTCTGGTGCGATCGCGACTGCATATACCTCCCGAATATTACCAGCAATAGTTCTCAATTCTCTGTCGCTGTCTATGTCCCAGATTTTGAGGTTGCTATCGTTTGAAGCGGAAATTGTCGTCTTGCCGTCGTATGCGATCGCGACTGCTGTTACCGCATAAGTATGACCGGTGAGAGTTCTCAATTCTCTGCCACTGTCGATGTCCCAGATTTTGAGAGTGCGATCCCTTGAAGCGGAAATCACTCGTTTGCCGTCGGGTGCGATCGCGACGGCAAGTACCACACCAGTATGACCGATGAGAGTTCTCAATTCCCTACCGTTGTCGATGTCCCAGATTTTCAGAGTTTTATCGCCTGAAGCTGCCGAAATTGCTCGTTTCCCGTCTGGTGCGATCGCAACTGATAATAGCGACCTAAAATGACCGAGGATAGTTCTCAATTCCCTGCCACTGTCGATGTCCCAGATTTTCAGGGTTTTATCCCCGTACCAGATTTTGTTATCGCCTGAAGCCGAAATCGCTCGTTTGCCGTCTGGTGCGATCGCGACTGCTGTTACCGCATAAGTATGACCGATGAGAGTTCTGAGTTCCGTGCCACTGTCGATGTCCCAGATTTTCAGGGTTTTATCCTCTGAAGCTGAAATTGCTCGTTTGCCGTCTGGTGCGATCGCGACTGCTAATACATAACCAGTATGACCGGTAAGAGTTCTGAGTTCCGTGCCGCTGTCGATGTCCCAGATTTTCAAAGTTTTATCCTCTGAAGCCGAAATTGCTCGTTTGCCGTCTGGTGCGATCGCTACTCCCCATACCTCGCCAGTATGACCGATGAGAGTTCTGAGTTCCGTGCCACTGTCGATGTCCCAGATTTTCAGGGTTTTATCCCCTGAAGCCGAAATCACTCGTTTGCCGTCCGGTGCGATCGCGACTGCTTTTACCCCGTCAGTATGACCGGCAAGCGTCCGCAGCGCACCCTCATTTGCCCTTTCCAGATTAGCCTTCAAAGGCCGCAGCCAAGGAGTATTTTTCGACTGCTTTGCTTGTTCTAGCATGGCTTGAATGTCATCAGGAGACGAGATTTTTTCCGTCACTTTTTTGACAGGTTTACGGGGGGGAAACCTAGAAATTAATGGTAAATACTCCCAAAAATACTTAGATTCATCTATAATCATAGTTATTTCATCAGGTAGCAACCTCCCCAATAAATGCCCTGCCAATTGCGTTTTATCCATTTCCAAAACGTGAGCAGACTTGCGAATTGCTCCTTGAATCAAATTCAGAGTTTCACTTGGCTCCTTCGACAACAAAACATCAGAAACTCTCGCCAAATCGTAATCCTCAATTAACGCTTGTACCCCCAACGCATCCAACTTCGCCTCAAGAAAATCGAAATCCGTCAACAACTGATACAGCCTTTCCCCTTGAACAGTATCCGCCAAATGCCCCGGCAAAGTTTCCAAAGCATAAAGCCGCTTTTTCGGCGACATTTTCCCCAACCGTTCTTTAAACTTACTCATCGCCGTACAAATCCTCCCACAAATTATCAGAAATCGCCGTTTCGATATCCCGCAGCGAAACCCCTGCTCTCTGCACGACATCTTTGCGGTGGATAAATCTTTGGAAACTTGCGTGATAGATACTGTAATCCGGCGGAGTGTCGCTGCTGCGCCGTAAAAACTGTTCCCAATCATCGAGAACTTCCTGCAAATCTAAGGCATCTTCCTCAGCAAAATCCGCCAAAATATCGCAGGAAACAGGCTTGCGAGTTTTGGTCAACAAATAAATCACCTTCAACTTCCGGCGGCGCAATTCTTTATCTTTAACCGCCATTTCCATGCGCGCCCAGTGCTTCTCATAATAACCTTCCAACTCCCTCGGCAAATCTTGCAAATTCACATCGCTGTACTTGCCGCTATCGATATCATTCAGCACATAGCGCAGGTACATAAAATTATTCTGGCTTTTTTCCGCCACCGCCGCCACAAACTGTTCCCGCTGCAAATTTTGACGGCTAATCCAATTCTGAATTGACGCGCTGTTGCTGGTGCGTTTGTCAATATAAACCTTGACATCAGCTAAACTTTCTGCACTGTACTGCATCAAATCAAAAACCTGATGATTTGGCAAACGCAGAGTTTCCGGCCGCTTCGACACAATAAAATAAACATTATCCGGCAAAGCATCAGGCAAATAGAGGACATTGCTGCCACGCCCATGATCGCTCAGATCGACTTCATCGAGGGCATCCACAACACAAACTAACTTTTTTACGCCCAGTTTAGCACTCACTTCCCCCAACAATCGACTGAGAAAATTGCCATCTGTAGTCGCATTTTCTGGCAATTTTGGGTAATCCAGTTTAAAGGCTTGAATTAACTGAGTGCAGGCATTTTCAAGAAATTGCTTTGCCTTAACCGTGCCTTGAGATTGCGAGTTAAAATGGACAACACAGCGCCGCTTCATCAGCAGCACTAACTTCGCCATAATTGAAGTTTTCCCGACACCCGGATCGGCTTCTAAAACAAAATATCCTTTAGGCTTTTTCTGCAGAAATTCGATAATTGCTTCAAACACAAATCGGCGGCCAGTAAAGTCTTGAGTGCGGTCTTGAATAATCGTTTCGCACTCGTAGGGAAGCGGCAATTGAGGCGCGGAAGTATCAACAAATCGTTCCAGTGATGTTTTAATTTGCGCCAAATCGTCCCGAATGCCAATTTCGAGCGCTGACAATTTCACCATCACTTGACAAATCTGCTGCCCAGTTGCCACCGCCTCCAACTTGTGCAGAATTTCCCCATTTTGCAGCCCTAAATCTTTGAGTTCCGCCAAAGCAATTTGGTGCAGATTCAACAGCATCGCCGCAAACTTTTCTCCTCCCTTCGCCGCATCTTGTTTCAGCACTTCGCGGTACGCTTTCGGGAAAGTTGCGTACAGCTTGTCCGCCACAAATTCCACAATTTCCGCATCGAAGGATTTCCCCTGGCTGGCCGCGAATTCGTTGACGAAAGTTGCCCAATCTGCCGTTGTCAATCCGGTAACTCGATCGAACTCCTCGGCATCGGCAGAAAAAATCTTGGTTAACTGGTCTTCGGAAATATTTAAACCCCTTGACAAATCGGCTGTATTCGTGTTAATCTCCAGCCAGTATTCAGGAGTTTTCTCGGCTAATTGACTGAGTGCTGTTTCTGGATAAGGCAAATTTTTGGTTTCGGCGATCGCAATTAATTGATCCGCCTTCGCAAGCTCTCTCAAAATATAGCCGATTGCCTCACCCGCCGCCTTAATCAAATCGTGATTATCGAGAATATTCCGATTTTTTCCCAACCGTTCAGACATCCGATTTCCGAGGTCATTAGCCGCGATATTCCCGGCGATACCGCCAGCAATCGCTGCTAAGATAGAAACTCCCCCAATTGCGATCGTACTGCCCGTTAAACCCGTTGCTAGCACTCCCGGATTGGCGATCGCATTTGAAATAAGTTGCCCGACAGCCATCACAGCACTGCATCCAATAACCCTAGTTTTAAAATTAGCTAAGTTTATTAGCGGCATAAAATAAATATTCCTCTTTTAAATAGTTGGTAGTAATTATATCTTGTCGGCTGCCGTTTAGTCCGTCACTGCGAAATTTTCAAGTGGATTTAGAGATTGTCGATCGCGACTAACCCTAGGATATAAAGTAAAATATAATTAATTATCTCGAAGTTCTTTTTCTTGCAAAATTTGGGTAGCCCAAACCCGCTGTTCTTCCGATAGAGACGGTACGGGTTCTCGATTATAGTCGATCCGATAATCATAGCCAGCGCGATCGTAAACACCTCCAAATATTTCGGGTAAATTAACAATAGGTTCTACATCTTCCTCGCGCAAGGGAAGCGGAAATATAGGTAGAGAATCGCAGAGATTAAAAGCATAAAGTTCGGCAAACGGACGGCGATTACTGGGACTGACTAAAATCCGATAATCGCTTTGAATAGAATTATTAAGAATGGGCATAGATTCCCATTTTCGTAGTAAATCGATTTCGACTAAATTGGTTAAGCTACCTAAAATACTCTGGCGTTTTTTGAGATAAGTAATTCTTCCTTCTCCACTACGTTTGTTGACAGGAGAAAGAATTTCAATTGCGGTGACAACTTGTTTCGTTGCCATTTCTCGCACTTCCAAGTAAGTCTGTTTAATTTTTTCAGGAGCAGGCACTTTAACCGTAGTCGGAAGTGTTATACTTACAGTGGCAACTGAACCTGTAGGAATATTCGGGTTATTAGATTGACGCTTAATCGCGACATCGGGGATACCTACTAAAAGGGACTCGTCGTTACTTTCATTTAAATCGGTAATTTCATAGATGCGTTTGTCAATTGCCACCTCATATTTAGGGCGAATTTGAGGCATGATGGTATCAGCGATCGCGATAATCAATCGATTGTGAGTTTCCTGCCAGAAATCGGGGTTTTCTAAGTAGGGGTCCATTCCAGGAAAGGGTGAAGGCATAGGACTGTTTTCCGATGTATTGACTTTCAACTCATTTTAGCATTTTTAATTTTGTAGGTGCGTCGCTGCGAGAGTTTCGAGTGTCCCTGAAAAGTAGGGACACGGCATTGCCGTTTCCCTACAATAGCGACGCACCCTACGGTATCTACAACAAATATCGCAAATATTGCAACTACAAAACAGCAGCAACAGTAGCCATCAACAACCCTTGAAACAATTTCACCCCATCAGTTTCGCCCAACATCGGATCGGATGCCCGTTCTGGATGCGGCATCATTCCTAATACATTGCCCGCCCGATTACAAATGCCGGCAATATTATTTAACGAACCGTTGGGATTGCCAGCATCGCTAATTTTGCCCGCCTCTGTGCAGTAGCGAAACAGCACTTGCTCGTGGTCTTCTAACTCTGCTAATGTATCCGCATCAGCATAATAGTTGCCTTCACCGTGGGCGATCGGCAAATCGATGATTTCACCCGTAGTATAAGCCGCAGTCCAACGAGTATTACCCCGTACAACTTTCAAAGAAGCGCGATCGCAAATAAAATTCAATCCCGCATTCCGCACCAGAGCACCGGGCAACAAACCAGCTTCAGTCAACACCTGAAAACCGTTGCAGATGCCTAATACAAGCTTTCCTTGTTTCGCGTGTTCCGCAGTAGCCCGCATCGCCGGAGAAAAACGGGCGATCGCGCCGCACCGCAAATAATCTCCGTAACTGAAACCGCCGGGAATTACAATGACATCAATATCCGAAATATCGGTATCTTCGTGCCAAATCATCCGCGTCGGTTGGTGGAGTAACCCTTGAGTCACCCACACCACATCGCGATCGCAATTTGAACCAGGAAAAACAATAACTCCAAATTTCATAAGCTGAAGGAAGAGGGAAGAAGGAAGAGGGAAGAAGGAAGAGGGAAGAAGGAAGAGGGAAGAAGGAAGAGGGAAGAAGGAAGAGGTGTCAACATAAGACTAAAATCTTATGTTTTTCTCGCTTGTCTCTAAGTCTCGATCCCCCTAAATCCCCCTTAAGAAGGGAGACTTTGAGTCGTTCTAGTTCTTGTGTTTTTAACGAAGACTTTGAACGCTCTTGTTCTCGCTTTTTAACAAAGACTTTCAAAACCCTCTTGTCCCCCCCTTATTAAGGGGGGTTAGGGGGGGATCTCCGGGTTTAAAAACACCCTAGGGACGATCGCATTTAGGCCGCCGCTGTCTCCACAGCAACAGGAATTTCAGTCAAATCAAAGCGATAATTTTCAATCACTGGATTGGCCAAAAGTTGGTCGCAAACGCGATCGAGTTGTTCGCGGGCCTCCGACTCACCAGCAGCAGTCAGCGTCAATTCAACGTATTTCCCGATACGCACGCGCTCAACATTGTCGTATCCCATGTGTTGCAAACCAGACTGTACGGCAGTGCCGGCGGGGTCTAAAACCGAAGGGCGGAGGGTAACATAGATTTGGGCAAGATATTTCTGAGTCACGGGAATGTTGCGGTAGGTGATGTGAAAGTTAGCGCCATTTTATTCTACAACCGAGCTGCGCGCCGATCGCCATTTAACTCCCCCAAGTGAGATAGCCTAGAAATAGGGACAAATTTGATTCCAGCAGATTCGAGAAAAAAATTATGAGAACCAACCACACCCGCAGTCAGGAGCGTATTTTAAACTTGCTCAAAGTCCTGAATCGATCGCTCTCAGCGCAAGATATCTACTTAGAACTGCGTAACAGCGACCAAAGCATGGGCTTAGCAACCGTTTACCGCTCCCTCGACGGTTTAAAGCGAGAGGGGTTCGTTCACGTCAGAACCCTCGCTAGTGGCGAGTCTCTCTACGGTGCCGCCCACCAAGACCAACATCACTTAACTTGTCTCGAATGCGGCGCATCAATTACGATCGACGAATGCCCCGTCCACCACTTAGAAAGCCAACTACAACAATCTCATTCTTTCAAAATTTATTATCACACTTTGGAGTTTTTCGGATTGTGCGATCGGTGTACTTTGGCTCAAGAATCTTAAATTTGGTAATAGGTAATAGGTAATGAAAATAGTCAGCAGTTAACAGTTAACTGTCAACTGCCAACTGGCTAATCAGCCTGATTACCTTCCCCAACAATCGATCGCAATCCCTCCATCGTAGCGGGAATGCTGCGCGGGTCCATAAACATCACCTTGCTGCTGTCGCTGCTGCCAATTTTCAAGCCCATATCCAGATAGTTTTGAGCTAACAAAAATTGTAAAGCTTCCCGGGCTGTGGGGTCATTTTGCAGAGTTTTGGCGATTATTTGCAACGCCTCAGAAGTAGCTTGAGCTTTCAAAACCTGACTTTGGCGTTCTGCTTGAGCTTTCAGGACGATCGCCTTTTGTTGAGCTTCCGCCTCCAAAATAGTCGCTTTTTGGCGCGCTTCTGCATCCAAAACTTGCGCTTCTGCTTTACCTTTGGCGCTGTTAACTGCTGACTCGCGTTCGCCCTCGGATGTCAGAATTGCCGCCCGCTTGCGTCGATCGGCTGCCATCTGCAATTCCATCGATTCCTGTACAGTTTTAGAAGGGATAATATCGCGCAGTTCTACCCGCGTTACTTTCACTCCCCAAGGATCGGTAACAATATCTAAATCTCTGAGCAAGATTTCATTAATTTGAGAACGAGCAGTAAAGGTTTGTTCGAGGTCGAGTTGACCCATTTCGGCGCGAATTTGAGTCAGCACCATATTTACCATTGCTGACTGGAGATTTTCTACTTTGTAACAAGCTTTTTCCAAGTCTACAATCCGCCAGTAAACCACAGCATCAACGGTAAAGGAAACGTTGTCCCGGGTAATACAAGCTTGCGGGGGAATATCTAAGACTTTTTCCCGAATTGTTTGCTCGTAAACGACGCGATCGAGAAACGGCTTGACAAAATTCAAACCGGGTTCCAGTTTTTTGCCGCTGTATTTACCTAAAGTTTCCACCAGCGCTTCATTTCCCTGATTGATAATCTTGACGGAACCTGCGAGGGCTGACCCGCCTAGTGCTAAAAATACGAGTAAAAAAAATTGTTCCACGGTGGCCTCCTATAAATGTTGACTGTTGACTGTTAAATGTTGACTGTTGACTGTTAAATGTTGACTGTTGACTGTTGACTGTTTGTGGACTAATGACTAATGACTAATGACTAATAACTACTGACTACTGACTACTGACTAACTACTAATTGTCTCTGATTAATTACGCATTTTGTTTAAGAATGCAATAAATGTTCTGGCAAAACTATCAGAGTAGTGCCTTTCCGTCCGACGACAATTACGTTTTGGTTGGGGGGGATGGTGGCGTTTGTGTCTTCGCAGCGAGCTTGCCAAGAATTCCCCTCATAAATGACTCGGCCGGCTTCTCCGGGGGGAATTTCTGTTAAAGTTTTTGCTTCCTGAGAATCTGCGATCGCCCTTGCCTTGCCTTTTGGTATCAACCGCCGGGACAGCAGCACAAAAACTGTCGAAAATACCATCCACAGAAATATTTGTAAATTAACGTAAGGTAGAACTAGAGAGCATCCAGCTACGGCGAAGGCGCTCAGTCCCATCATAAAAGCGACAAAAGCAGTCGGGAGAAATAGCTCGGCCAAACAGAGCAAAGACCCAGCTAGCAGCCAAAGGAGCGTGGGAGTCCAGATCATAAAAAGAATAGGTGATACTATTTAGATCTTAGATGGGAAATTTAAAATTTAAGAATTGCAAACAACTGACTCTGCAAGGGTTTGCCACTTGCGGGCCGAAGAAGCGATTTTTCGCCCCACGGTATCAGCTTGAGGCTTCCATCGTACTCCAAGTCAGATTTTAGTAACTTAGATTACAATTTTAGCCGGTGCAGACTGGCAGAAACTACAATTTCTAGGGGCCCAAAGGCAGTTAAGAAATTGACAGGGGCTAAAATCAGTTTATTCTCAAGCTCATGAATTTGGGCTTGCGAATCATATATCTTCAGAATGTTTTTACACAAACTATTTCGATATGATCAGCAGTTTCTCCGAACCCATTTATTGCCCGAATCTTAGCTGCGGCGAGCCACGCAATACCTTTGGCCGCCAGCACTGTGCAGCTTGCGAAACCGATTTAATTTATCGATATTTGTGGGTGGTGGGGCAAGCAGCCGAGGAAGTGCCGGCGGGTAAGGTAATAGCCGATCGATATTTTGTCATTGCACCCCAAATCTGGCTCGACAGCCGTCCAGCTTTGCCTCCAAGCGTCCCAGAACAACTGCCGGATAGGATTGTGCCTTACCTGCATTTGTATCCCCAACGGCTTCATACGCCTGAAGTATACGGTTTTTGTTCGCTGGGGGAAGCACCGGAAGCGGCAGAGGTGGTGTTGTTAGAAAATGTGCCCATCAATAATTTCGGTCGCCTGTATCCCTCTATTTTAGAAGCTTGGTCTGGGACAACAGCCGCGCGCCAAGTTTACTGGCTGTGGCAAATGCTCCAACTGTGGACGCCGCTGTCGGAACAGGGAGTCGCTTCGAGTTTGCTGGTACCGGAAAATTTGCGGGTGGAAGGTTGGCGGGTACGCCTGCTGGAACTGCATCGGGGCAATTTTGTACCGACGCTGCGGGATTTGGGAGATGTGTGGTCTGGTTTGGTCGAATCCGCGCAACCCGAGGTGCAGTCGAGACTCGGAGAGATTTGTCAGTTTATGCGCCGCAGCAGCATGAATTTGGAGGCGCTGACCCTGGAACTCAACGATTTACTGTTAGAACAAGCCGCTAAATTGCCCCTGCACTTAGAAGTAGTGGGCATGACTGATACCGGCCCGCAGCGCTCCCAAAATGAAGACAGTTGCTATCCAACTGCTGCGGATTTTCTATCGAGCAAAACTTCAGGAAATGACAAATTAATTCCTTACTTGACAATGGTTTGCGACGGGGTTGGAGGTCACGAAGGAGGAGAAGTTGCCAGTCAATTAGCCGTCCAGTCCATGAAAGCTTTAATCCAAAATTTGCTCGCAGAAATCGCTCAACAAGAAGAGTTGATGACGCCACTAATGGTAATTAAGCAACTAGAAGAAATAGCGAGAGTTGTGAATAATGTGATTTCCGCTCAAAATAACGAGCAGGGAAAAGAGTTGCGGCAGCGGATGGGGACGACTTTGGTGATGGCCCTCCAGTTGCCTCAAAAAGTGAAAATTTCCGAGGAATTGCCGTCGAATAACAGTCACGAACTTTATTTAGTCAATGTTGGAGACAGCCGCGCTTATTGGATTGGCAAAAATTACTGTCACCGCCTGACTGTGGACGACGACGTAGCCTCAAGGGAAGTCCAGCTAGGACACAGTTTATACTGGGAGACTCAACTGCGATCGGATGCAGGAGCCTTAACTCAAGCTTTGGGAACGCGGGACGGTGATTTCCTGCGCCCGACGATTCAGCGATTTATTGTCGAAGAGGAAGGCTTACTGCTGCTGTGCTCCGACGGTTTGAGCGACAACGACTTAGTAGAGCGCTATTGGGAGAATTACGGCCCAGAGGTGCTTGAGGGCAAAATGTCTTTGGAAGCCGCAGTTCAGTCTTGGATTCGCCTCGCCAACGAGAAAAACGGTTATGACAACACCTCTGTGGTGGCGACTCACTGTCGGATGTCGCCGGAGAGATTGGTACTGTTCCATCCAACCGTGGCGTCAGCGCCGGCCGTGGCGCCGGTGTCAGCCTCGGTGTCGCTGCCGCCGTCCCTGCCGCGGTCCCTCCAGAAGTCCGGGAGGATTCCAGAATCTCAGCTTTCTGAATCGTCCAAACAGTTGTTGTACCCCGAAACTCCCCTCGCCCCGGAACCAATTCAAAAACCGAAGTTAAAGCCCGGGCTGACCCTACTGGGGCTGTTGGGGCTGATGTTGGCCTGTGGCGCTTTAGGTTTGTGGGTGCAAAGCCTCCAAAGCCCCCAGCCAGAGCCCGCACAACTTCCGCCACCGCCGGAAACTCCCGCCCCGAGTCCTTCGGAGAGTCCCTCGCCGTCCCCCGAATCGAGTCCTTCGGAGATTCCGTCCCCTGGGGCTGAGAGTCTCTCGCCGTCCCCCGAATCGAGTCCTGCGGAAATTCCCTCGCCCGAAGCGGAAACTTCTTCGCCGTCGCCCGAATCGAGTCCTGCGGAAATTCCCTTGCCCGAGGCGGAAACTCCTCCGCCATCACCGGAGTAAGCGAGATTGAATTAAGCAGAATTTTTTATAAAATGCAGATACTTTCCGGCGGCACGGCAACTCGAACGCTGTCGCCGACTTGGTATCGCTGCAAGTCATCTCTGTGCAAGTTTTGTCGGCGAAGGGCGATCGAACTTTTAGCAGTCAACCGCACCGTATAGCGCGTGTCAGTGCCAATATAAATAGCCTCTTCTACTATTCCCGGCCAGCTATTTTCAGCATCATAATTAGCCGGGAAAATAGCAGCTTTTTCGGGCCGCAGCACCAGGGTGACAACTTTCCCAGCGGGCATATCTTCTGCTGTGGCAACTAACACGGGCAACTGCTGGTCAACCAACACGATTATTTGACCGTTTTCCTTTTCTACTACTCGCCCGGTTAAAAAATTGCTGTCGCCAATAAAATCAGCAACAAACCGCGTTTTAGGATATTCATAAATATCAACAGGCGTCCCGACTTGTTGCAGTTTTCCTCCCTCCATTACTGCAATTCTGTCCGACATTGTTAGCGCTTCTTCTTGGTCGTGAGTCACATAAATAAACGTAATTCCCAATTTTCGCTGCATTTTTTTTAATTCTAATTGCATCTCTTTACGCAATTTTAAATCCAGCGCTCCTAGGGGTTCATCCAACAGCAAAACAGACGGCTGTTTGACTAATGCTCTTGCTAACGCTACTCGCTGCTGCTGTCCCCCTGACAGTTGGCGGGGATAGCGTTTTTCTACCTCGGTTAACTGTACTAATGCTAAGGCTTCAGCAACGCGATCGCGAATTGTTTTCTGAGGCAAATTCTCCATTTCCAACCCAAAAGCGGCATTTTGTGCTACTGTCATGTGCGGAAATAAAGCATAGTTTTGAAATACCGTATTCACTGGGCGGTGAAATGGCGGGCGATTTTGCATCGGTTGGCCGTGAATGTAAATTTCGCCCGCTGTGGGCATTTCAAAACCGGCGATCATTCGCAAAGTTGTAGTTTTGCCGCAGCCGGAAGGGCCGAGTAAAGAAAAGAATTCGCGATCGTAAATTTGCAGGTTGATGTTGTCTACAGCTAAGAAATCTTTACTGCGGGCACTTTTAAATACTTTAGAAACTTCTAAAACCTCGACAGAGTGCATTGTGTTAGTATGTGTGAGTAATAAAAATCTGAGTTTGAGTCCGGTTAAACTGATATCTTGCACCATTCTCAATTACTTGTTTAGGAACGGGCTCTCCGGCCCGTTCCACAAAACTTAATTTTATTGTGGAACGGGCCGGAGAACCCGTTCTTGACGATGGTGCAACTCCAATACAAACCACTCAAAATTTAAGTAAACCAGCCCCGGCAGAAACCTGTTTTATATCTACTTTCCGGCTCCAGCTTTAACTTCCGTCCAAGCTCGATCGTACAATGCGGTTGCTTTCCCGACATCCTCCAATAATTTCATTTTGCCAAACACCTCAGCCGGCGGGTAAATTTGAGGATTATTCAAATCTTTCGGGTCGATTAAACCTCGATCGATTGCTGCTTTGTTGGGCGATCCGAAATGGATAAAATTGGAAATTTGGGCGCCTACTTCTGGCTGCAAAATAAAGTTAATAAATTTCTCTGCTAACTCTTTTTGGGGCGCACCTTTGGGAATTGCCATGTTGTCAGAAAAGATAATTGTTCCTTCTTTGGGAATAGCGTAACGGATATTAGGATTTTCTGTCATCACTTGGAAAATATCACCGCTCCATTCCATTGTCAGATTTACTTCTCCTTGATCGAGCAGATTTTGACCGGTGTCGGGGACAAAAGCGGCAATGATATTTTTACTTTTAATCAGCAAATCGCGCGCTTTGTTAATCTCTTCGGGATTGGTTGTATTTGGGTCAAAGCCTAAATACATTAAAACTCCTGCAAATGTGTATCTGGCATCATCTTGCCACGCCACTTTTCCGGTATATTTAGGGTCGAACATTGCCGCCCAACTGTTGATATCGCCCTGGATTGTTTTCACGTTGTAGCCAATTCCCATCGTTCCCCACTGGTAGGGCAGGGAATATTTATTCCCCGGGTCAAAAGCTTGATTGATAAACTTAGGTTCTAGGTTCTTTTGGTTGGGAATATTGTTTAAGTTCAGCGGCTCAATTATATTTTCTGCGATCATGATTTTCACCATGTAATCTGCGGGAAATATTAAGTCGTAACCGGGGTTTCCCTGTTTGAGTTTGGCATAGAGTGCGTCGCTGTTCTCGAAAGTGTCGTATTGAATTTTAACATTGTTCTCTTTCTCGAATTGGGCGATCGCTTCTGGGGCGATATAACTTGCATAATTGTAAATGCTGAGCACTTGCTGCTGGTTGCCACCTGTGGGGCTACAGCCGAAAGCCACGGTTGCACCGATCGCAAACAAAATTAGAAAAGTCAGCAGGCGTTTCATAAGTTGTGTTAGTTGCAGATGACAATAATTATGACACAGAAAGCAAAGTTTTTAACTTTTCTGAGCTTTTAACGATGATAAAACCAGCAATAAGGAAGCGAACAACATCAAAGTTGAAATGGCATTAATCGCTGGCGTTACTGCAAATTTTATCATGCCGTAAACAAATAGTGGCAGCGTCACCGAACCGACGCCGGTGGTAAAGAATGTCACGACAAAATCGTCCAGCGACAGAGTAAAAGCCAGCAGTGCCGCGCTGAAAATAGCGGGCCCAATTAAAGGGAAAGTGATGCGCCAAAAAGCCCGCCATTCGTTAGCGCCTAAGTCAAAAGCTGCTTGTTCTAATATCGGATCGAGTTCCGCCAAACGCGCCCTGACAGTAATAGTCACAAAGGAAATATTAAAGACAACGTGACCGATAATTACGGTAGGTAAGCCGAGATTGAGGCGAATTCCCGTGAGATTTTCTACGATCCGAAATACTAGGGTAAAGAAAACTAGCAGCGAAATGCCGATCGTAATTTCGGGCATGATAATCGGCAAAAACAGTAAAGCTTCTACTGCTTTGCGCCCGGGGAAATGAAATCGTTCCAATGCTAGCGCGATCGTTGTACCAAAAACGGTTGCCAGCAAAGTCGAAATAGCTGCAATTAGCAAGCTGTTGTTGAGGGCTGTCAAGATTCCGGCGCTACTACTCGTAGCAATCGTCCCGCCTGCATTGCTAAACAAACTGCGGTACCAATCGAGGGTAAAGCCGCGCCAAACGGCATTGAATCGGGAGGCGTTAAAGGAGTAAATAATTAAGATGAGAATTGGCAAGTAAAGAAAGGCAAATGCTAGTGTAGCTTGTACCCAAAGCCACTTTTTGCCGATCGCCCGCACGAGTAAATCTAGTTTAGTCATTAGTCAAAAATAGGTTCGCCTGTAGGGGCAGGTTTTACAGACAATCTGTGCCTAAGACCAATAATCTCATAAACCCGCCCCCACCCAACTGTAAATCTCAATCTACCTGTTTAAGTTTCGTCAGACACGCGGAAGTAAATTAACACAGGAATCAATATGATTACCGTCAACAGCATAGAAAGCGCCGATCCAAAAGGCCAGTCGCGGGCTTTCATAAACTGATTTTGAATCAAATTTCCCACCATAACTGTTTTAGAACCGCCCAATATATCCGGTGTAATAAAAGCGCCGACTGCGGGAACAAAAACCAAAATAGAGCCTGCAACAATGCCGCGAGTTGTTAATGGTAAAAATACGCGCAAAAAAGTGCGGATGTCATTTGCCCCTAAATCGTGAGCCGCTTCTACCAATGAAAAATTGAAGCGTTCTATGCTAGAATATAAAGGCAGAACCATGAAAGGTAAATAGCCGTAAATAAGACCGATCGCCACAGCGAAAGGCGTAAAAAGCAAGTTTAACGGTTCGCTAATAATTTGCAGGCTTTGCAGGGCTGTGTTCACTACTCCTTCGCTGCGTAAGAGTATGATCCAGGCGTAGGTTCTCACTAAAAAATTAGTCCAAAATGGAATAATTACCAGCAAAAGCAAAGCATTTCGCCAGCGAGGAGAACGGGTGGCGATGAAGAATGCTAGGGGATAGCCAACTAACAAGCAAGCGGCTGTTGTCAGAAAAGCCAGCCAGAGCGATCGCCCAATTACTCCTAAGAAAAGCCCGCTGAACAAACGCTGGTAGTTGCTGAGAGTAAATATCCAAGTAACGCCGCCGTAAGTACCGCGTTCTAAGAAACTGTACAAAAGTACAATTAGCACTGGCAAAATGAAGAAAACCATCAGCCATGCCGTAGCGGGAAATAAGAGCAGCAACAGGTTAGTTTGCTGGCGGTTTTTGACACTCATTATTCACTCAAGCCAAATTTAGCACATAATGCAACACATTTTATATCAAATCCGCATTTTATGAATTATGTCATCATTAATAAATTATCAAGAGGTACGCAATGTCAGCAGAATCGTCAACCCCAAAAATAGTCATCGTCGGTGCAGGATGGGCCGGTTTAGGCGCTACCTATCACCTAGCCCAGCAAGGCTATGATGTCACCCTGTTAGAAGCTGGCCCTTATCCGGGTGGCTTAGTTGCAGGGTGGAAAACCGCCGGCGGGCGTTCCGTAGAAGCAGGCATTCATGGCTTCTGGTATCCCTACAAAAACATCTTTTCCTTAGTCAAGCAATTAGGACTCGATCCCTTCACGCCTTGGACTCGTTCTTGTCAGTATTCACCCGCCGGATTGGAAGTAGAATCGCCAATTTTTCAGGACGAACCGCGACTTCCCACACCGTTAGGAACCTTTCTTTACACCAGATTTAAAAGGCTGCCATTAGTCGATCGGCTTTCAGCCTTGCCCTTACTCTACGCCGTCCTAGATTTCGACAATTCCGACGAAGCTTGGCGCAGGTACGATCGCGTCACGGCCCGCGAATTGTTCAAACAGTTTGGCGTTTCTGCAAGGCTGTACCGCGATGCTTTTGAACCGATGTTATTAGTAGGTTTATTTGCACCAGGAGAACAATGTTCTGCCGCCGCAGCTTTGGGAATGCTTTATTATTTCATTTTAGCCCACCAACCGGATTTTGATGTAGTTTGGTGTCGCGGAACTGTCGGAGAAAAAATATTTCGCCCCTGGGTCGATCGCCTGGAAAAACTCGGTGCAAAAGTATTGACAAACCAACGAGTTACTGATTTGATTGTTGACAGCAACAATCAAGCAACTGGCGTTGTTTGCGGCGACAAAACCTTCGAGGCAGATGCAGTTATTTTTGCAGTTGGCGTCACGGGAATGCAAAAAATTATCAGCAGCAGTCCAGCTTTGCAAAGCCGCCAAGAGTTTCGGGACGCGATGAATTTGGGTGCAGTGGACGTGTTAGCTGTTCGCCTGTGGTTTGACCGAAAAATTGACATTCCGCTGCCTTCTAATGCCTGTTTTGGATTTAGTTCAACTACAGGTTGGACGTTTTTTGATTTGAATGCTTTGCACGACGAATTCCGATCCGAACCGGGAACAGTTGTCGAAGCTGACTTTTATCACGCAAATCAATTAATTCCCATGAAAGATGAGGAAATTGTTTCCCTAGTTCAGCGGGATTTAGCGACTTGCATTCCCGCTTTTCGGGAGGCAAAAGTAATTGACAGCAGCGCGATTCGGCTGTCGCGGGCGGTGACGCATTTTGCCCCTGGCAGCTATCAATATTTGTTGCCTGCGGTAACAAGTTATGATAATCTATTCATGAGCGGCGATTGGGTTGTGACCCGTCACGGTTCTTGGTCGCAGGAAAAGGCTTATGTTACTGGTTTGGAGGCGGCAAATTTGGTAATTTCGCGTTTTGGAATCGGAAACAAAGCGGCAATTATTCCCGTGGAAGCTGACGAACAGCACATTCAAATCGGGAGAAAGATTAATCAGTTTACTCGCAGTTTGACTAAAACTTTTATTCCCGATTTTTGGCTGCCATAAGAAGGAAGAAGTTCGGCAACGGATTCTGTAACGGATTTAACGGATGGAAGGAATAAGAAAGAGGGGAGAAAGAAGAGGAAATTTCTTGATTTAAGCGGTCAGGTGCGCATTGCGCACCCTACATATAGACTAATAATCAATGACCGCTGACTAATGATACTATTGTCAAAAAAGAATACAACTGTAGACAAGCTCGAAACCCGAATCTTCATCAGCCATAGCCAATCTAAAATCTAAAATCTAAAATCTAAAATGGCATGACTATCGCCAATAAGGCCGGCCCTTCCAAAAAACTCCCACCGTAATTCCTATTAGTGCAGTTTCTGATAAACTTGCTAAAGAAGCAGGTATGGGTAGGAATGATTTTAAAACCAAACCCAAGAGCAGGCACAAAACTAAAACCCACAAACTAATTCGGTTGAGCAAAAATTGTTGTTGCCAATACTCTAAAAAGTACACTGCTAAAGCTCCCATTCCCACTGCTGCTGCAAAAGGTATCAATATCCCGAGGGAGGAACCGTAAAGAAGCGTCACCCCGTTGCGGATTGGCCGCGATTGCGTGAAACCCCAGGCTAAAAATAGCTCTAGTCCAATCACGATTGAGTTGACGAGGGCGGCAATTTGCAGCATTTCTCGCCAAGGTAAAAGTTTTAAGCGCCGCAGAAAATTGTTCACGATCGGCAGATTAGGTAGGTTGCTTTGATTTTATAACAGTTTTGCGGTGGCGATCGACCTTTGATGACAATTTGTGAAGTAAAATAAAGATATAGAGCAGTCTCTTGACAAATTAACCCAGAGTATCTGCCTATTAGTTGTTGGAACCGTGAAAGGAAAAAGTTATGGTGGAGAACACTGTCGATTGTGCTGTAGCTTGCGTCAATGGCTGCGTTCTGGGCGACAAGTGCCCGAAGCGGGAATACGCAGAAGCAACGTCCAATTTTATTGAAAATACTTCTCTGGATAAAATGCTAGAAATAGCAGAGGAAGCGGTGAGAAGGAAACGGATGGAACCCCCCAAATGGGTAATCCCTGATTTTCCCGAATAGAATTAGCCTCCCCATTAAAAAGCGATCGCCCATTTCCAAAGGGCGATCGCTTTTTGTATTCCCAATGAAATAGCTGAGCCGAATCAATATATTTCCTGAGATAGAAGCTAAAAGCTTAAATAGCAATTAGGATACCACTTAATTATAGCCATCGGCAATTACTAAAAACAATTCAGTTAAAGCCAAATTCGGACATTTTTAATTTAATTGAGTTCAAAAACAAACAGGAGCAAGTATCGTGGCACAGCAAAAAAAAGGCAACGCAAAAAAAACAACAGAACGCGATAATTTGGGCGAATTGCCTCAAGAAATTACCGAATCTTACGGTACCGGCGTCATCGATCGACCGGGATTGAGCCAAGACGACATAACAACCCTGCAGGACAGCAGTTCGGAATACTCTGCCACCAGTTCCCGAATCGGCGGCGAGGATGGCGATCCGGCTGCGGAACAAGAAAGTGCCACTGGCGAGCAATCGGTGGGCGGAACCACGCCTACTCCCGACCTGGATATTGTTGACGAACTCGGAGCCGCTGCGGGCATAGAGATGGCCGATGGGGCTATTTTGCACACAACAAATATGCTTGAACGTCGAGATGAAAGTCGGTGGGAATTAGACCCGAGTTCTGCGGAAGATTATCAGGAACGACCGGATTTATAGGTCTATTTGGTACAAAAAAATAGGTAGTATAATAGGAGCGGGTTCACCAGTATCCATACTTAGGATATTCAATTAAATAATTTCCCTTTTTTCTTGTGGGATGGGCTCTCGTAGCCAGTCTATCGGGGACGGGCGGGACGCCCATCCCACAACAGTCATGAAAAGTGGATTTTATTTAATTCTCATCCCTTAATCTGCCAAGTATTTGTAAATCCTCCCCTCATCACTTTTGCTCTCGCAACACGTATCCAACTCCCCGAACCGTATGCAGCAGGCGTTTTGAGTTGCTTACTTCTAGCTTAATCCGTAACGCCCGAATATACACTTCAATAATGTTTGACTCTCCCATAAAATCGTAACCCCAAACTTTTTCTAAAATTCGGTCGCGGGTAATGACTTGACGGGGATTTTGCAGCATAAATTCTAACAAATCAAACTCTTTGGCAGTGAGTTCAATTAGTTGACTGCCTCGATATACTTCACGGGTTAAACCGTTCAAAATTAGGTCTTCAAATTGTAATTTTTCCGGGTCATTGGGTTGAGTGCGGCGCAGACGTGCTTTTACTCTCGCGAGGAGTTCTTCCATACTGAAAGGCTTAGTAACATAATCATCGGCTCCAGCATTTAATCCCGTCACGCGATCGGGTACTTCATCTTTTGCTGTTAACATAATTATTGGTACTTGAACACCAGTCGATCGCAACCTTAAACAGATGTCTAATCCAGAGATACCGGGAAGCATCCAATCTAAAATTAATAAATCCGGTTGAGCATCACGAGCGATCGTTAATCCATCCAATCCATTTGGGGCGACAGTGACGTGATATCCTTCAAGAATAAGTTCAGATTCGATGAACTTTGCCAGTTTAGGGTCATCTTCAACAAGGAGAATACGATCGCTCATAGCTGCGGATTCCAGACAGGTAAGGTGATAGTAAAAATACTACCTTCTCCCGGTTTAGATCGGAGCGTAATACGTCCTTCCATGCCTTCGATCAGGCTTTTGGCGATCGCCAATCCCAACCCCGTACCGTCTCTAGAGCGCGTCATTGACTCATCCACCCGGTAAAACCGCTCAAAAATCCGGTTTTGATGGGGGAGAGAAATACCAATTCCGCGATCGCCCACATGAATCATCACCTGCTGTTCCCTCTTTTCTAAGACTAACTCAACTGGTTGTTCGGGAGCGGAATACTTGATGGCATTATCGACTAAGTTAATTAACACTTGTTGTAAACGATCCTGATCCGCACAGGCTACAACATCCTCATCATTTGACACCAAAATAATTTTTCGATTGCTAACTTTTTGACTCATCTGGGCTACCTCAGCCACCAGAGTATTCAATATCACCGGATTCAAACGAAAGTGCAAGTTGCCACTATCAGCCCTTGCTAAATCGAGCAAATCTTCTAACATCCGAATCGTGCGTTCAGTTTCCCCAACGGCTGTTTCCAGTGCTTGTTGCTGATAGTCACTTAAGTTAGTGCTGCGTCGCAGCAAACTTTGTAAATAACCAACTACAACCGTCAGAGGAGTGCGTAATTCGTGGGAAACATTACCGACAAATTGGCGTTGCTGCTCCCAGGAACCAGACAATCGAAACAACATCTCATTAAAGGTTTGCGCTAGTCCTAAAATCTCATCAGGAGCCTGATGCAGTTGGAGTTTTGCCGCCTGCAAATTATCAGCAGACAAAGTGCTAGCTACCTGACTCATATGTTCCAAAGGATGGAGAGCATGACGAATGCGACTGGCGATCGCCAACATTAACACTAAGATTACCACAATACTGACAACAATTAGACTGCGAATCCCATCATTTAATTGACGTTGCTCATCAGTGATATCTTGAGAGAAATATACCGTACCCAGTAACTCATTTTTTATCCTCAGAGTTCTACTACAGATCACCAAATAGCGATCGCCCACCTCAACAAAAGTCGGCTCAGCAGGTACTTCCGTCAACGAGATCATCTTCGTAATCTTAGAAGATTGCAGATCCATATCAGGAGAATTTACCAAAAGCATCCCATCATTTCGCTTCACCCACACCATGATTCCTCCTGTGGAAGCTTTATGCACGCTTCGGGTTAAGCCAATTTCTAGTGAACCCATTTCACTATAAAGCTCAACTTGTTCGGGAAAGCGTATTCCAATGTATTCCAGAGTTTTTTTATGAGCGCCGACTAGATTTTGCGACCTTTGCCAGCCGGCCCAAAATGCCACACTGCTCAGTGCTAAAATCGAGAGCACCAGCAATTCCAGCGTCAGGCGAAACTGAAGCGAAGAGGTGGAAATTCGCTTGCCCGCGAGATGGTTGATAGCGGCTCTTACTTGGCGAATTAGCTTCATTATATCGTCAGGTAGTGAGGATAATTAAGCATTAAAATTAGTAAAAATTCTAACTAGATTATTCCTGAACGCACTGTGCGGTCAGAAACCGGGTTTTTTTACGAAAATCCTTCGTTATAGCCCGGAGATTCGCTAAAAAACCCGGTTTCTTTGGTATGAGTGCGTCCAGGACTATAGATCAAAAAAATCATTAGAATGCACCCTTAAAAGTTTTCCGCAGTACCTTTAATCCGATCAAACTCAAATCGTCGATCGTAATCTGTTACACCATAAAGATTAAAACTAATGGTTGGTCGATCTCCCAGTGCTTCCACATGATGAATCGCATCTGGCATTAAGCACAAAACGTCACCAGGAGCAAGCAAAATATCTCCCACTGTTGTAATTTTATCGGGAAAGTTGCGAGTTGGCGATCGCTGCCAAAAAGTATTTTTCTCCTGTCCATCAAGTAGCGCCACCAATCCCCAACTCGCATGATTGTGAATGGGAGAAACTGCACCCGGAGCCCAAGCCACCAACTGCACCGTCAGAGGAAAAAATGGTTCATCATAAAGGGTTTGTACTGCCCAGCCTGTCTCAGAGTCAGGCTCGATGAAAGCAATTTGAAACCAGGAAGAACTATCTAACAACCTGCGAACAAGGGGACAAATTGCCTGGAGTCGTAAATAATCATCACTAATTTGCTCTAATACATCTTCCAAGTCAGTTAAAAAGCGGTAAAGTCGGTAGGGATGGGTCAAATCTTCAATTTGACTTGTAGCCTCAAAAATATTGCACTGTCCATCATCAGTCACTAACCAGTCTTTTCCTGTCATAATTTCTCAACTCGCGGTTAAATTACTGCACTACTAAAAGATAGTCAGGATTAATCTCCACTCTATAAGACATTCGGGGTAACTAGATGATGCGTTCCTAATTTCCAGATGAATTTTTGCTGAAGAAAGTGGTGTATAAAGTATTCAGAGTTTTATCTCCCATCCATCTCTTCCTCATCTAGCACTCATTTTCTTGAGCGTTAATACAAATAACCTCAAGTCTTGAGGACAAAAACAAGCCAGCATAATTCCCAGAAAGCAAGAACTCTCAAGCAAACATCTGGCGTGGAATTACTAACAATTTATCGGGAAATTAGACACATGAAAGTAAAATACATTACCACGATCGCCATTGCCACCATTCTAGGTTTGGTAACAACTAATGTTAGCTACGGCAACTTCAAGGCTTCAACAAACTCAAACTCTACAACAGTTTCATCCAAGGTTGCACAATCCAATCCTTGTGCTGGTAAAGCCAATCCTTGTGCGGGTAAAGCCAATCCTTGCGCTGGTAAAGCCAATCCTTGTGCGGGTAAAGCCAATCCTTGTGCGGGTAAAGCCAATCCTTGTGCGGGTAAAGAAAATCCTTGTGCTGGTAAAGCCAATCCTTGTGCGGGTAAAGCCAATCCTTGCGCGGGTAAAGCCAATCCTTGTGCGGGCAAAACCAGCACAGCAACCGTTCATCCTCAATTCTACACGGAAAAAGGTATGGCTCTTGATGGTCAGGATGTCGTAGCCTATTTCACCCAAAGCAAATTAGTTATGGGAGTTAGCCAATTTAAACATAATTGGGGTGGAACAACTTGGATGTTTGCTAGTGCAGCAAACCGTGATATGTTTGCTAAAAATCCTGAAAAGTATGCTCCTCAATACGGTGGATATTGCGCCCAGGGAACCAGTGAAGGGCATCTTGTTGTCAGCCAGCCTGACGCCTGGAAAATCGTTAATGGGAAGCTTTATCTCAACTACGATAAAACAGTACAAGCACAGTGGATGGGGGATATCCCTGGTCACATTGCTTTAGGAAACAAAAATTGGCCCGCTATTCTGAATAACAAAGAACTGTTCCGCTAAGCTCAAATATAACTTAGGGCGGGCGGGACACCCCACAAGAAACTGTCTGGTGGCACAGGCATCTTGCCTGTAGCTGCTTAGGGCGGGCGGGACACCCCACAACAAATTTGAGCTCTGGTGGCACAGGCATCTTGCCTGTAGCTGCTTAGGGCGGGCGGGACGCCCACCCCACAACAAATTTGAGCTCTGGTGGCACAGGCATCTTGCCTGTGGCGCCAATTTATAGAATTTGCTGAAACAAAATTATGACTTCATGGCTTAATTATTTGGGCTTTCATCATCGAGATAGTATCCCCAGAAACCGAATACCGATCGCCACCATCGTCATGTTAGCTTCAGTTATGTTAGCGGGTGGACTCGTCGCTGCTTGGTTTTCCGGTAACGGCACTCTCGATCGTCTATTTGCCCAACTCCAAGCAATGCAAAATCATCCTCCCATGTGGCTGCAAGTGCCGATGGTAATGGGGGAGTATTTGCTAACACCTACGATCGCTCTGCTGGCGATTTCCCTGCTAATTATGAGGGTTTCGCCCGTACCCCGAACCTGGTCGCGGGTTGTAGTTGTGGGAATTTTGTTGATGTTGGTGATGCGTTATCTGCTGTGGCGATCGCTCACAACCTTAAATGTATCCGCTCCATTAGATGGAGTCTTTAGCATTGGGTTGTTTCTTCTAGAAATTTTCCTCTTGCTTACCAATATCCTTCAGTTATTTTTGATGTTGTGGGTAAAGGATCGCCGGAGTGAAGCCAATCGGTTGGCGATCGATGTGGTCGAGGGTCGATTCACGCCATCGGTTGACATTTTGATTCCCACTTATAATGAGCCTGCCTATATTCTCAAACGCACGGTAATTGGTTGTCAAGCCCTCGAATATGCCAATAAAAAAATATATCTGCTCGATGACACCCGGCGTGAAGAAATCCGGCAACTTGCAGAGGAATTAGGGTGTGAATACATCACTAGACCTAATAATTTTCATGCGAAAGCAGGGAATTTGAATCATGCCTTAGCTTATATTCGAGGAGAGTTGATAGTTGTATTTGATGCCGACTTTATCCCTACTAAAAACTTTCTGATTCGCACCGTTGGTTTCTGCCAAGATCCCACAGTGGCCCTGGTTCAAACGCCTCAAAGTTATTACAATGCTGACCCCATCGCCCGTAACTTAGGCTTAGATAACGTTATCACCCCGGAAGAAGAGGTTTTTTATCGCCAAATTGAACCGCTCAAAGATGGTGCCGGCAGTGTAGTTTGTTCGGGAACCTCCTTTGTTGTGAGACGCAGCGCCTTAGAACACGCCGGAGGATTTGTCACCGAATCTCTTAGTGAGGATTATTTCACCGGCATTCAACTCTCTGCTAAAGGCTATCGCTTGGTATATCTCAATGAAAAACTCAGCGCTGGTTTGGCTGCTGAAAATATTTCTGCTTACGCCACTCAACGCCTGCGCTGGGCCCGGGGAACTTTACAAGCTTTTTTTATTGATTCCAATCCCCTTACTATCCCCGGACTAAACCCCCTTCAGCGACTCGCCCATTTAGAAGGACTCCTGAATTGGTTTAGCAGCATTCCGCGCATAGGCTTTCTATTGATGCCCTTAGCTTATTCCTTCTTGGGAGTGATTCCGATCCGAGCCAGTGTTCCAGAAATGTTGTACTTTTTTCTGCCCTATTATTTAGTGCAGTTAGCGGTTTTCTCCTGGTTGAATCATCGATCGCGATCGGCATTACTGTCTGATATTTACTCACTGGTACTAGCGTTCCCGCTGGTTCTGACCATCATTCAGGTGATGCTGTTTCCCTTCTCCAAAGGATTTAACGTCACAGCCAAAGGCACTGTGAGCGATCGCTTTTCCTTCAACTGGAAGTTAGCGCTACCGTTGCTGCTATTATTTATTCCAAATGCGATCGGTCTGTGGCACGTTTTGGGAACCTGTTTGATTCAAGTTCAGATGAACGCCTCAGAGCCTGAAATCATCCAGCAGCTTAAAGGATTGGGGATTGGTTGGATTTGGAGCGCCTACAACCTTTTAATTATCAGCATCACGCTGTTAATATTGTTAGACGCTCCTAAATCCGATCGGTATGAATGGTTCGATTTGCGTCGATTGGTACGGCTGGCAGTTGATGGAAAAGTTATGTGGGGCGTTACTACTTTCATTTCTGAAGTGGGGATTCATGTAGAGATGACTCAAGCCGGATTCCCTTCACTTACTTCAGGAGAAACGCTCCCAGTCACCCTCAAAATTATGGAAGATAATTTGAGGCTACCAGGACAGATAACTAAGGTTGATTTTAGTAATGAATTTCCCTCGGTACACATCCGTTTTGACAAATTGGCTCTGCCCCAACATCGATGTTTGGTGGAGATGTTGTTTTGTCGTCCGGGTCAATGGAAACGCCCTTGCGCTCCTGGCGAGTTAAAGTCTCTCTTCCTGCTATTTGGGATTTTATTGAAGCCTCGGGTTTTGTTTGACCGCGATCGGGCGATCGATTTCGTGAAAATCTCAAAAGTTTAGTTTTATCAACTTTAAGAACGAAAAGGTGCTGTATGGAATTTAAAGATTTTATGGCTTTAGTTCATCCTATTTTAGCTGTAGCGATTGTTTTTCCTATGCTTGGTATTGTTCTCAATATGGCGTGGCAAACTATGCAGCGTCGCAAGCAAATTGCGATCGACATCAAGAGCAAAATTCCACCTGTAGTCGGTCCAGAACACGTCAAAGCAGGTCGAATTCTGTCAGGTTCTGTGATAGGAGTGACGTTGTTGGGTCTAGCCTACCCGATTTTTGAGCATATTTTGAGCAAGGATGTTTGGAGCAAAAACTCCTTTCAGGTCATTTTCATTGTGCTGATGTTTGTTGCAACTATCGCCTCTTTGGTCATGCTATATCGAGCTACACCCGCTTTATGGCGCGGCATATTTGCGACCCTAACAGGTACTGGTTTGGTGATTCTTGGCACTCAAGAAGGCGTTTATCGGCGAACCAATGAATGGTATTGGTCTCACTACTATATTGGCATCACCGCTGCGCTAATTATGGTTTTCTCCCTTGCCATCATTCAAGACATTTACAAAGACCGCTCAAATCGCTGGCGCACTATCCACGTGATCTTGAACTCGATCGCTGTGCTGCTCTTTCTGGGACAGGGAATGACCGGAACCAGGGATTTATTAGAAATTCCTCTGAACTGGCAGAAACCCTATATTTATAGCTGTGATTTCGCCAATAAGACCTGCCCAAAGCCGTGAGCGATCGCATTACTTCGAGATTCCAGAACTTACCCATTAAGACCAAAGAAACCGGGTTTTTTACCGAATCTGTGGGCGACAATGCAGAATTGTCGTAAAAAAACCCGGTTTCTGACCGTACAGGTTCAGGACTATATTCACGTCAAACCGAGTTTATGAAGCCCCGATTGCGTCAGTCCTAATCAGTAATACATCTTAATCATTGCGAGTCAAACTCTGAAGGCTAACTTGCAAAATCGACAAACCCAAAATTAGCAAAAACAAAACCAGCCCGATCGTACAAGCGTAGCCAATTTCCAAATCATTAAAAGCCCGTTCGTACAGATAATAAACAACAGTCTTAGAACTATTACGAGGCCCGCCCTGAGTCATAATATAAACTTCTTCAAAAACCTTAGTAGCAGAAATCGCCGAAATTACCGCAACTAAAACTAAATAAGGCTTCATCAGCGGCACAGTAATATCCCAGTGCTTTCCCAAACCCTCAGAACCATCAATAGCAGCCGCCTCATAAAGTTCTGCCGGAATAGCTTGCAGCCCAGCCAAATAAATCACCATGTAATAACCCAATCCTTTCCAGATAGTAACTGCCATGACGCTAAAGATTGCTAACTTCGGATTAGCCAGCCAAGAAACAGGAGGTAAACCCAACAATTCCCCCAACTGATTCAGCAGTCCAGTCTCAGCAAACAGCCACTTCCAAGCAATCCCGGCGACAACCATGGAAATCACCGCCGGCGTGTAGTATGCGGCTCGAAACCAGTTCATCCCCTTAAGTTTTTGGTTGCACAAAATCGCCATTCCCAACGGCACAACAACCAATACAGGCACAACGCAGGTGAGATACAGCAGCGTATTCGTCAAAGTTTGCCAAAATGTGCGATCGCCCCACAACCTGTAAAAATTCTTCAACCCCACCCACTGCGGCATTTGAGTTAAATCATATTCGTAATTGGTAAAACTCAAATAAAAAGCTTGCACCGCCGGCCACAAAACAGTCAAACTCAAAATAAATAAAGCCGGAAGTAAAAACAAATAAGGCGTCAAATAGCGTCGGGAAAAAGTCACAGACATAGTAATTGGTAATTGGTAATTTTACTCGTTTACTCGTTAACAGGCTCTGCCTGGTAACGCATATCCGGAGGCTCTGCCTCCAATTTTCCTACTAACAAGCGAGGCAGAGCCTCTGGACATTGATTCCCAGGCCTAGCCTGGGAACCAGTTATAAATCACCAAGCGTACCCCATTTTACTAAGAAGTGCTATATGTTATTTAACTCCAGAAAACAAACCCTGCCAGTCTCCGGGAGAAGTGGCATTTTCCCCCTCTTTCACCTCAAAAGTAACGTTGCAAGCTTGCGGTTGTTCCAAAGCCTCCACGCACAATTCTGCAATATCTTCCCGACTGACTTTACCCCTAATATTGTCTCCTTGCTCAAATATTAAAGCTTTGCCTCCGGGTTCTTCAGTCAAAGCGCAAGGTCTGACAACAGTATAAGGTATGCCGCTCGATCGCACGCAATCTTCCCCTTTCAACTTCCAAGTCAAAATTCCCCCCAACATATCATTCATCCTGACAGCAGGCGGTTCTTCTTCCAAGTTAATTCCCGGGCGGCCCGGGCGGGTAACTCCTGCCGAACTCACCATCACAAATCGCGGCAAATTCTGTCCCCCATCAGCTTTAACAGATTCTAACTCCAGTTGAAAAAGACCCGGTGTAAATTTCGGGTTTAACGCGCCGTCATATTCAAATTTGCTCAACATTAACTGAAAAGAAAAAATACTGCTGGCATCAAATTTAGAGCCATCCTTAACAGTTTTGGCGCGGAATACTGGAATTAACTTATCAAAGGGAACGGTGACAGTAATCCAGATATTGTAAACAGTATCAAACGAATAGCAATAGCCAATTCCATCCCATTTAGCTTCGCTGCGAACAATCAATTTGTAGCGCTTGCCGTCTCCTTTGACGCGCAGTTGGAGGCCGCTAAATCCTGCGAGATTAAGCGGAGGATCGAAGTTGCGGGTACGCACCGAAGCAAAGCCGCCCGAGTTTGCAGTAGAAACATTCCCTGTGAAGATAGCTGTATTGTCTGTAAGTACGATCGAACTTTCGCTCGTGCCGCCCATCACGATGTCGTCGAGGGCCCCCCAAGTTTCTTTTAAATCTTGGCTGGGTTTTGTGAAGTCAAAAATTGTTTTTTCGCCTGCTTGAATTAGCTGGCGGCGAACAGCTTGCACTAAATTATTGATGCCTTTGTATTCGACTATTTCGGGAACATCCACAACTTCAGGCATATAAAATTTGATGCCTTGATAGTATTTTTCCCGCGTTGGGGTGTCTCCTTCTATCGGTTGAACTTTAGTACCTGTACAGCAGATAACCGCTTCTACGCCCTCGGTTACTAGCGGTGTTAGGGTTTCTGGCAGAGTGATATCTCCTTCGACTAACTCGACATTTTTGCCGAGAATTTCTGTTGCTCTTTTAGCATCTCTGACGAGGCAGCGTACTCTATATCCCCGCTGTTGCAGCCGCTTGACAACTCGCTTCCCGACGCCGCCGGTGGCACCGGCTACCAGTATCAGTTTGGGTTGGTCTTTTTTAGTTTTGCTGCTGCTTCCAAAGAGTTGTTGCAGCCAGCTAATGCTGCCAATGAAGGGAATGACGCCGAAATAAGCCAAGGTTTTGAGAAACCGGCCGGCATCCCATTGGGCGGTTTTTTTTTCAGTCATACTAGCTTCCTCTGAATTGGCTCAAATCTACTTAGCTGCTTTTGTATTTTAATCGAATTTTCGATTTTTGAATTTGGTCGATTCCCTACTTTCGGGATAGCTTCGTTCGCGCGGACTTTTTTTCACTTGACAGTGGGTTTAGGATGAGTTTGGTTCAAGGGAATCTCAATAATAAACTCGGTTCCCTCTCCGGGGGCTGAAATGCAAGTCAATTTGCCGCCGTGTTGTTCCACCACAATTTCGTGGCTAATCGTCAAACCTATCCCCGCACCTTTGCCCACAGGTTTTGTGGTAAAAAACGGCTCAAATATTTTCTGGCGAACTGTTTGGGTCATGCCCCAACCGTTGTCCTCGATCCGAACTGCTACGGCTTTTTCTCCCGGACAAATTTCAGTCACGATCCGAATTTGTCCGCACTTGACTGCCTCTTCTTTGTCCCCGCAGTGCGACGATAAATTATTGTTGACAAACGCATCTTCGAGAGCATCAATTGCATTTGTCAGTACATTCATAAATACTTGGTTGATTTGAACTGGGTAACACTCAACCAAAGGCAGAGAGCCATATTTTTTGATGAGATGAATTGCTGGGCGATCGGGCTTCGGTTTGAGTCGGTTGCTCAAAATCAACAAAGCGCTGTCCAATCCGTCGTGAATGTCAACTGGTTTAATGTCTGCTTCGTCAATTCTAGAGAAGTTTCGCAGCGACTGAACTATCTCGCGGATGCGGTTAGCTCCTACTTTCATTGAACCCAGCAACTTCGGTAAGTCTTCAACTATAAACTCTAATTCTACTGCTTCTATTTGTGCTTGAATTTCTGGCGAAGGCGAGGGATAGTGCTGGTCGTAAAGCTGCAATAAATCGATCATTTTTTGACTGTATTCATTAGCATAGCTAAGATTTCCGTAGATGAAGTTAATCGGGTTAGTGACTTCATAAGCAACCGCCGACACTAACTGTCCCAAACTTGACATTCTTTCGCTTTGCACCAATTGAGTTTGCGCCCGCTTAAGCTCGGACATCGCTGTTTTTAAATGAGCAGTTTTTTCGCGTTCTCTGGCGACTGATTCTTCTAGTGCTCTATTTAATTTTTCTAGTTTGGCTACTTGGCGTAGCACGATATTAATCATTGCTGTTTTCAGTTCCAATGCAGCGTCTATTTCGCATTTTTTCCAAGGCAACGATTTGTACCTTACATTTTCTTTCCACAGCTCGAAGGATTTCCGAGGAGACAGTCGATGGCTGCCATCTTCCTCTATTTGAACTGGTTTGTTGGGGTTGCCCGCCCAATTTACTGTCTTAATTACTTCCGGGCGAAACCACAAAACGTATATTTGCTGAGTCGGCGATATTGCTATGGCCAAACACCCGCTGGCCGTGTCTTTAAATTCCTCAGCTTCTGGATAGCATTTTGTCAGCGAGTCTGTATAAAATATTTCTTTATTTAAATGCTCTTGCACCCAATTAGTTAAGTATTTGAGCGCTTCTCCTTGAGGTGTTTGCCCTACTTGATAGCAATTGTCTCCAAATACTATTGCTGCTCCCTGGGCGTTGACTGCTTCTAGCAAATTATGCTGACATTTAATTAACACTTCTGACAAGTTTTCGGACGTGGATATGTCTTCAAAAATCTTGGTTTGAATGGATTTTAAGTGTAGTTTGTAGTCGTAGTCTTCGTTTCCTTCTTTGGATTGCAGTTCTAAGGACATTACTTGCCCGATAAATTCGCAGGCGGCGCGCAATTCATAGTTGAGGTATTTTGGTGTATAGTTGTGACAAGCAATCAATCCCCACAGTTTTTTATCTTTGATTAATGAGATTGACATCGAAGCTGCAACGCCCATATTTTGCAGGTATTCTATGTGAATGTGAGAAACGCTTCTCAACACGCTGAAACTGAGGTCGGTGGGCTGGGTGGTGACATGATTGTTTGCTGAAACAAGGGGGACGGGTTGATAATTAATATCTGGGATTAACCTCAGCCAATTTAACGTATACAGTTGTCTGGCTTGTTTGGGGATATCTGAACTTGGGTAGTTTAATCCTAAGAAAGGACTCAGCATTTCTGCTTTGTCTTCAGCGATCACAGCGCCGTTGCCTTCGCGGTCAAATTGATAGACCATCACTCTATCAAAACCAGATATTTTTCTGACTTGTTCTACAGTTATTTGAGATAATTCCTTGAGATTTTGGGCGCTTTGAATTTTGCTGATAGTGGCTCTCACTGAATGATAAAAACTAAAAACAGAAAGATTTTCTGGGTTTGTGGCTAATTCCAACTCGACCATCAATACTTCTTCTACTCGGTGGAGGATGCAGTCAAATTCTAAATATTTACCTTTGTTTATGACAGAGAGTTTAATGGGATTAACGGTTTTTAAGTTTTCATTACACAAACAAAGCTTGAGTTTTTTTAGTTGAACTCGATTGAAGAATAAGCTCAAATTTCGACCGATCGCACTTGCCGCCTCGACTCCTAACAAATCTTGCGTATTTTCGCTGGCTTGCAGTATTTCTAGTTCAGGTTCTCGTACAACAAGTAGCACCCCGTGCGGCTGAATGTGCCCCGATATGTGAATGGGTTCTCTGTCGCAGTTTGTCAAGTCAACTTCTTCGAGTGCGGGAATTGTGATTTGTAGATCCATTTTCTTTGTCTTCCGCTGTAAAATGTCGAGAGGGTTCTAATGATTTGAGATTTGAGAGCAAATTAGCTTTTCCATAATAATCTCATATTGTTCGATCGCATAACTGATCGATCCCTGGACGGACACTGAGAATCAATCATCCGAGAATCAGCGCATCAAAAATGATTAAGTCGAAAATCAGCCTGCCCTATGTGTTGCTGTTCAAGCCGCCTCAGCCTTCTAGAAATTTTACCGACTAGGCTCTTATATACTATCGCTTCCCGATGTTAATTATCATAGCAATTGTTGCCATTCTTCAAGTATGTTTAAGAATTTCCCAAAAGTTTAATATTTGTGGTAAGATTTTGCCAGCAGGAAAAGGGGAAGAGAAATGCGTCTCCAGAGCGGCCTACTGACGAAAATATTAAGTTAAGGTAAGGGTGACAAGATCTGAAAGTCAAGTCACGCTAAGCTCTTTAAGTATATCCAACAGGCCCGACAATTAGACTGATGATCGACTTCAATACAGTTACAGAATTTTCTCATACCTACTGCATAGCTATCTGTGCCTTCTTAGTTCCGGCAAACTTGCTGACTACTTTGCAGACAGCAATTTTGACAGGACTAAACCGACCTCGAATGCAAGTTTGGGCCTCTGTGGTGGTGGCCAGCCTTTGGGCTACAGCAATGATATTTCACGTTTTTACCTGGTTCGCGATCGGGGTAGTAATGCCTCCGACATACATCTTGCTAGTTATGGCAATCACTTGTCTGACAATCAATGTCTGGGCGATCGCTCATCCTGCAAGCATGATGCAATTAATTCGAGTTGCGGTATCAGTTTTTAGGGGAGGTTTCAGAAGGAAGAAGGATTTAGTTATGTAGGAACGCAAAAATAATTTGGCAGGGGTTAATGTCAAAGGTTTGAGGGAAAATATTGGTTTGAGAAGAAAGTTGTTCTGGTGCCAAATCGTACTTCCCAAGTCTGAGTTTTCAGCGGTTATTCCGGTTCGCGATCGCGACAGTCTTCTTCTTTTTCTGGGCCGCGGGGATGGATGGTGCAGTTGAGCCGATAGCCGCCGTCGCTTCTGCCGTAATAGTAGCGGCATCCGGCGCAAATTGCGGGACGTTCGATCGCACTTTGGTAAACCGGATAATCTCCACTCGGCAGTAGCGAAAAATCGCGGTGCGTCTGAACAGTCCCGATCGCAGCGCCTGAAAGTTCGACAGCTTGGCGGATGTTTTCAATCCTGCTATAAGGCGGCAAGTAAATGTCAATACAAAGGCGTATGCCCTCGCCTTCGTGTTCGTGGCGGGTAATAGTGCCTCCCAGCAAACCGACGCGCGAAGCAATCGCGGAGGAAAATTCCTCCGAGGAGGTGCAGTAACCGGAGAAAACGTGAATGTGTTCATCGGTGTTAGCCCTGACACTCAGGCGAGTGGGAATGAGCACTCTCAGGTAAGCGTCGAGTTCCTCAAAAATCGGTTCGGCGACGGAGAGCATTTGGTTTGCGTCTTCGTTGTTGAGCCCAAAACCCTTAGAAACCTTGGAAACGAGGGCTGCTAAAATATCAAAAACTTGGGTTAATAGCGATTGCAGCCTGCTATCAATGGCGATCGGACATTCTCTGAGCAGTTTTAAATAATCCTCCAACCGATGGGCAATTCGCTGAATGCTGCTAAATCCGAGCATAGCGGCTCCCCCTTTAATCGAGTGCGAGGCTCGAATGAGCTGGTGCATCCTGTGGGAAGCCGGCACAGTGTTTTGCAGGCCCTGCAAGCCTTGTTCGATGATTTGGATGTGTTCTGCGGCTTCTTCGAGAAAGTACCCGATGATGCGCTGTAGTTGTTCTGGCAGCATAATTTTATTCTCCGAAAGGCACCCGAGTATCATTAGTCATTAGTCATTAGTCAGACATTTGATACAGCAGATTGCAAGTTTATGAAGTACACCTGGGATCGGTAGATCCCCCTAGGGACAAGGCATTGCCGCGTCCCTACAAGGGCTTTCTATATACCTTACAAACAAGCGCAAAAGTGCTGTAGTTTGGAACCGATATTTAACTGACGAGTTATTTGGGTTTTTAAGCCCTAATCTGTTTTATTCTGACTCACGGCAACTGTAGTGGCAATGCTGAAAAAAGTTAAATATTAACTGTTGACTGTGATTTTTTTGGCTCCTACGGTAGCGGTTGCTACCCCCAACAGCAGCACCGCAGCACCTGCGAGTACCGCCGAGGCCGGCACTTCCCCAAACAGCAAATAACCCAAACAACTCGCCCCAACCGGTTCAAACAAGATGGCAAGAGTTACCAGAGTTGGGGAAATCTGCACTACAGCCCAGTTCAAAATGGTGTGACCGACTAACTGAGGCAAGGCGGCCGTTAGCAAAATATAAAAATATACAATGTCGGGGTAATTAGTATAAGTAGTGCCGAAGGCGAAGGGGAGAGGCAGCAGGACGATCGCAGCAACAGTATAGGCGATCGCGACATAGCCACCAATTCCCAGTCCCCGCCGCTGAGCTTCCCTGCCCAGCAGCAAATACAAGCTGACAGCCCAGGAACCAGCCATAGCCAGGAAATCGCCCAGCAGTTGGCTGCTGCCAGCATTGGCTGCGCCCGCGCTTCCAAGGGCGATCGCCATTCCCCCAGCCAGGGCTATAGTAATGCCAGCGATCGACATTTTGCTGAGTTTTTCCCCGAACCAGAAGCGCGACAACAGCGCTACCCAGACAGGATTAGTGGTGACGAGGGCTGTCGAGGCGGCGATCGAAGTATAAGAAAGTGAGGTAATCCAAAGGGCAAAGTGCAGGGCGAGACACAAACCCGCAGCAGCAGCATAGCGCCGAGCTCCCGGTTGCAGGGCGTTCCACTGAATTTTCCGCCAAGCCGGAAGCACAATTAAAGCAGATAAAGTCAGGCGAGAGGCCGCGAGTACCAGACTGAAACCCAAACCGCCCGCCCCTGCTGAAAAGTTAGCCAGCCGAATTAAGATTGAGGAAGTTGAGACGGCTAAAACGCCGATAATTAACACTAGGGCGATCGACCAATTAGGTGCTTGTTTCGGAAGATTCATTTTTTAGGCATTGGGCATTGGCCAAACAGGGCATTGGGAAAATTTACAAAGCAATTTTCGCACAAATTATGAATATTTTCTATTCTCTTCTTCTCCTCTCTTCCTTCGTGTTCTTCGCGCCTTCGCGGTTCGTAAAAAAAAAGCCCATTCCCGAAGTACAAATAATTCCTATCCTCAATAATTATTAATCTAGATCGCCCCTAAAATTACCTGACCGAAAGCATCCAGGATACAAGCCCCCGGATTCATCCGTGGAGAAATAAAAAACCTGTATCCGATAAAGGAACCCCCGAATTTATCCGTAGGGTCAATGCTTCAATTATTTAATCTCAAATCTCAAATCTCAAATCTCAAATCGATTGACCTCTGTTATAGTTTGAATATCGCAAAAAACCAATTACCCACTTAAAATTTATAACTATCTATGGCTCCTACAGTTTTGATTACAGGCGCTTCTCAAGGAAGCGGCAAAGCAACAGCAATTTTATTTGCCAGTAAAGGTTACGATGTAATTATGGTAGCTCGCCAGCCAGAGAGATTGGCAGCAGCAGCGGCTCAAGTGCAGCGAGAAGGCACTTCCGCTGTTGCTATTGCGGGGGATGTTGGCGACATTCAACAAGTGCGCGCGATCGTCCAAAAAGCCCTAGATGCCTGCGGCAGCATCAATGTTTTGGTTAACAATGCCGGCATTTGTCTCGCGGGGGCGATCGATCGCACTACCTCCGAAGACTGGCAGCAATTAATGAATACCAACTTTTGGGGATGCGTTAACACAATTCAAGAAATTTTGCCACATTTTTTGGAACGAAAAACAGGGACAATAGTCAATGTTGGTTCCATTGGCGGCAAAATGCCTTTGCCTCAAATGACTGCTTATTGCGCCAGCAAATATGCAGTAACGGGTTTAACAGAAACTTTGCGATTGGAATTAGCGCCTCAAGGTATTCACGTTTGCGCCGTGCATCCGGGCTTGATTAACAGCGATTTTTTAGAAAGAGCTCAATTTCGCGATCGAGACGAACCCGCAGTCGAATTGCGCCGTCAGCAAATGAGCAAAATGGTGAAATCTGAGTGGGCAACTAAACCAGAAGATATTGCTCAAGCTATCTGGGATGCTGTGAAAAATCAGCGTGCAGAAGTTACCGTCGGCCCTGCTTTTTTTGCCTCGGAAGCTTATCGGTTGTTCCCCGGTTTGATGCAGTGGGCAATGGCAAAGGGCAAGTTATAATTAGTCATCAGTCATTAATCATTAGTCAAAATAAAAATTAAGTCAATCGCACTTTAAACCAGCCGAAGTGGCTGTGGGATATTTGACAGGAACAAAGGCCAGACCGAATTGCTGTTTCGGACACTTGACAATATGCACTAATTCGATCGGGGGATTTTGCCGCTCGCCATCTTTTCCAAACTTAATAACTCCCGTTCCTCCTTCTACTTTAAAATTCGGATATGCAAGAGTTTTCTGCATTCCTTCGCGGCTGGGCTGCTGCTGCATTTCCATTGCTTTAATCAGTGCCGCAGCCGCATCGTAAGCTAAGGCGGTATCGGTATTTATGATTCCCCTCCACAACTTTTGAGCTTGTTGGGGAAATTCTTGGTTGGGGCTGCTTGAGGGATGCCAAGGAACAGATAGGACTAATTTTTCCGAAGATTTTAGCTGGCTTGCTGCTTCTAATGTTTGCGGTTTGTACATTACCCAGCGCCCCACGATCGAACTGCGATTTTGATTTGCTTTAACAAGTTCGATCGAGTTGCTTAATGAATTAGTAACTTGACCGTCGGGAGCCAGAACGATCGCAGTTTTTCCTGTTTGCTGGATTTCCTTTAAGGCTTTTTGGGGGTTGAAATTGCTATTAGATAAATTGAACTCGCGGATTTTGACAATTTTACCTTGTTTTTCTTGAAAATACTTGTTAAAAGCCCGCGTCAAATAAGAACTTGACGAACTGCCTGGATTGTATAACACTGCTGCTTTTTTGAAACCTGTATTTAGCAAATAATCTGCTAAAAGTTTAGAGGAAAACTTGGTAGAATAGGAGATGCGAAAAAAAACTTTTCTGTGGTTTTCTGTCAGTTCGTCAGTCGTGCTTCCCGGAGAAACCAGCACCAAGTTATTTCGATCGTAAATATCTACGGACGCTACCGTCATCTCGCTGGCATAGTGACCGACTAATCCTAAAATATCCGGCTGTTTCACCAGAGTATTTGCTGTTTTAATTGCCTCGGTTTCGAGATTTGAATCGTCAGCAATGACAACTGTCAGACCTTTGCCCTTAATCGCTTTGCCTGCTAGAAAATCTTGACCGGGAAAATCGTTACTGCTGCCATTTTTACGGATAAGTTCCAAATTTACTTGAGTTTGGGCTTGGGCGATGCCGCGCAACAGTTCTTTGGCAGAATCTGCATTCATTACAGAACCATCCCGATTTTTCAATATGGGAACGGCAATAGCAATTGTGTAACTCTCGGCATTGTTCGCTTTCAACCAAGCATTGTTCATGTAAATCAAAGTTTCGAGATCGATGCTGTCTTCTTCCTTCCAGGATTTTTTGAATAAATTAAAAGCAGCTTGATAATTTGATTTGCCAAATTCCTCAACTCCTTTTTGCTTTAAGCGAGGTGCAGCAGTTTTGACTAGGATTTCTTCGCCGCAACTTAAAGCATCTCCTTGAATTAAAGGACAAGTTGGAGGTTTAATCGCGCGTAACAAACTAGGGGCTAGCAGTCCCGCTGCAATTCCTGCAACTGCTAAGGGTGGCAAGTAAAAGATCGATCGCTCAAACCACCTGCGTTTCGGCGGCTGCGGGGATTCTGTTAGCGATCGCAAGTCCCCCAATACCTCAGCAGCAGATTGATAGCGATCGTTGAAGTGGTAGCGCACCATTTTATTCAAGACTTTTTTCAGGCTGTCGCTAATTTGCAGCATCGGGCAATCGTCACTTGAGTAGTGCCAGACAAGTTCGCCAGTTTTTTTATGATTAAAAAAATCCTCAATATCTAAACCGGCGATCGCTTGAATGCCGATGATTCCTGCAGCATAGATATCGCTGTTGAATCTTGGCTGATTTTTCCACTGTTCGGCAGGCATATAACCCTCTGTACCAACTGCGCGAGTTTGAGTTATGTTACCAGACTCGATCGCCAAACTGCCGATCGCTTTTACTGCTCCAAAATCTATTACCGCAATTTTGCCGTCAAGCTTGCGCCGGATTAAGTTTGATGGTTTAATATCGCGGTGAATAATACCTTGAGAGTGGACACAATCTAAAATTTCTAAAATCTCCAGCAATAAATCAATGACTTGCTTTTCCCCTAACTTTTTGCCGCCAGCGAGTTCTTTGTTCAGCGGATCTCCTTCAATGTATTCTTGAATTAAGTAAAATTTTCCATTTTCTTGAAAGCGATCGATTAACTTGGGAATCCGCAGACACTTATCGACATACTTCAGGGTTTTAGCTTCTTTTTCAAATTGCTGTTGTGCTTCCTCCAACAGTCGCCGATCGCTCGATTGAGGCGGCGGAATTTCCTTGACGACGCACAGGGGATTTCCGGGGCTGCCTATAAAGTCGTTAGCCGTATAAGTTCTAGCAAAACCTCCCTGACCTAATTGAGCGATAATTTGATAGCGATCGCGCAGAACTTGCCCTAAATTGAGACACATAAATTTTTCGCAATTTTTCGACTGTCTTCACTCCTTGATGTTGATTTTACCATAGATTAATTTAGTAAGGTGCGCAGTGCGCACCTACGAATTAAGCACAGTGAGCACCCTAAAAATTAAAACAAAGAACTAGCATTAATCAAACGACCGTTTAAATCGGCTGGGGTCACGTTCAACACAGTACCCAACAAAGCATTAGTAAAACCGAATCTAATATTAGTAGCTTCTACGCGGCCGTTGCCATCGGGATCGAGACTTTGCCGCGAGATCCCCCCCTTGGCTAACAAACTCGTTCCCCCCGCTATAGTTCCAGGATCGATCAGCAGCAGTCTCGGATCGTTCAAGCTATAACTAACCTCTTCCAAGGAGATATTGCTGCTGGTAAATGCCACACTAATTCCAATCGAATCGCTAGACTTATCAAAATCCACAATTACCGCGTCAGGAACTTCTATTCCAGCTACTCTGCTTCCCGCTTGATCGACTCTCAAAACAAATACATCGCTCCCCCCACCACCTTTGTAAATATCCACCTCTCTGTCGCCAATTAAAGTATCGTTGCCTTCACCGCCAACTAACAAATCAACACCTTGTCCACCGCGCAGCAAATCATTTCCCGCACCCCCATCAAGGAAATCGCTATTTCTATCTCCTGTCAACAAATCCTCGCCAGTTTCTCCTAACACATCGTCATCATCTTTGCCACCGTAAATAGAATCACTGCCGACACCGCCTAACAGGCTGTCTTTACCATCGTTGCCGAAAATCCGTTCTGCATCTGACGAACCCCTGACAGTATCATTGCCGCCCAGCATCCAAAGTCCCCCAGGAAAACTAGCAAGTTGTCCTGGTGCAAGTGTAATATTTTCAGAAGAATTGTCTCCTACCAAACGAGAGATGTCTGAATTATCTGGGGTGAGTACCATAGTTGTATACTTGTAAAGTTTGTGCGATGCGATCGTGGATATTTTGCAATATTCTACAGCTTAGTAGGGTGTGCCAGAACACAGTTACTTTATCACTCGCGATCGAGCAATCGCTGGCGCACCCTACTAGACAGGTCTATCGATTCATTTTGGCACAAGCCTGAGGGAAATACCCTAAATTAAAATAAAAGTTAAAATTTGAGCCGATGCCAATTATCTTAGTTGAAGACTTGAGCAAAGTTTATCCGGTAGCCGTTAAAGAACCGGGACTTAAAGGAACAGTGCGGCACTTTTTTAACCGCACTTACCGCAATGTCAAAGCAGTTGAGGGCGTTTCTTTCAGTATTGAACCGGGGGAAGTGGTGGGGTTTCTAGGTGCTAACGGTGCGGGCAAAACTACTACGCTGAAAATGCTGACTGGTTTGATTTATCCGTCTGTTGGTACTGTGAGAGTGTGCGATCGTACTCCTTTCCGTCGCCAAGCAGATTTTCTGCAAAGAATCACGTTAGTGATGGGACAGAAACAGCAGTTAATTTGGGATTTACCAGTGCTTGACTCTCTGCGAATCAATGCCGCTGTCTACGGCATTCCCGATACAGATTATCGGCGGCGAGTCGGAGAATTGACAGAGATGCTGTCGCTAGAAGGCAAGTTAAATCAGGCGGTGCGCAAGCTGTCTTTGGGCGAACGCATGAAAGCTGAATTGATGGCCGCACTAATGCACCAGCCGGAGGTATTATTTTTAGATGAACCGACTTTAGGTTTGGATATAAACGCACAGTTTAGCGTCAGGCAATTTCTGCGAGAATATAACGAGCGCTATCAAGCAACGGTGCTGTTGACGAGCCACTACATGGCTGACATTACTGCTTTGTGCAAGCGCGTTTTGTTAATCCATGAAGGTCAATTAGTTTATGATGGCAGTTTGGACGGATTGCTCGACAGGTTTGCACCTTATCGGGAAGTTCAGGTAAAATTAGCTAATCCGCTGGCAAAAGATAGCGCTTTTGCTTACGGGGAGGTAGAATCAATCGAGGGACAATCAGTGCGGTTTTTGGTCAAAAGGGAAGAGCTTACGGTGAGCGTGGCGAAAATTTTGGCGGAGTTAGAAGTGATAGATTTGACTGTTACCGATCCGCCAATTGAAGAGGTAATTGGACGAGTTTTTCGCACGGGAAAAGTGTAACAGAATTCACGCATAAATTATACTTGTAGGGTGCGCAATGCGCACCTTAATATTGAACAATTAAACAAATCAAATTGACATGAAACGATTCATCAAAATTGCTCAAACTTTGCTAGTTACCTACTACGCTTATATGCTCGAATACCGGGCGGAATTGTTGTTGTGGGCGCTGTCGGGAGCTTTACCGTTTATCTTGATGGGCGTGTGGATGCAAGCAGCCGAAACAGGTCAATTCGGGCTGAATTCGCTCGACTTTACCCGTTATTTTTTAGCCACTTTCATTGTCAGGCAAATAAATGTAGTTTGGGTGATTTGGGAGTTTGAAAAAGAAGTAGTGCAAGGCAGGCTATCTAATAGATTGTTGCAGCCTCTAGATCCCGTATGGCACCACTTCTTATCTCACGTTTCCGAAAGGTTTGCGAGGCTGCCTTTTGTATTCGGATTGGTGCTGCTGTTTTTTGCACTTTACCCGCAGTCTTTTTGGCTGCCGAGTTTGGGCAGGTTTTTGCTATTTTTGTTGGTTATCGTCTTGACTTTTTGTTTGCGGTTTCTGATACAGTATACTTTTGCGCTGTTTGCTTTTTGGCTGGAAAGGGCAAGTGCGATCGAACAATTCTGGTCTTTAATTTACCTGTTTTTATCGGGAATTACCGCGCCGCTAGAAGTGTTTCCCGCACCCGTGCGCGAAGTAGTTTTGTGGACCCCTTTTCCTTATTTGATTCATTTTCCCGCTTCAATCTTGATCGGATTGCCCGTAGATGTAGGCCGCAGTTTGCTGGTAATGTTGGGTTGGGGTGCGGTGTTTTTTGTGTGGAATCGCTGGCTTTGGCGGCAGGGCTTGAAGCAGTATTCGGGGATGGGAGCTTAAATAATAATTAAAAATTAGAAAACTGTAAGGTGCGTCACAGTAAGATGTTAATCGTTTTATCAAAAAGACTTCGGTGACGCACCTACTTAACACGAGTTTAAAGAAACAATGCAACTTTAGGCAAGCTGCAAACTCTTATGCGATCGGTAATTCCAAATCTAAAATCTAAAATTTAAAATGTTATAACTCGATCGCAGACATCATGCAAAAATGCAATCGAGAGTATTCGACAATTGCATAAACATCCATTTTTTGTATCTATAAGTACAAAAAATTACAATAAAGTCTTATATTAATAAACCCAACGACTGATAAACGGGATAAAAGAGATTCTAATGACAGCCAAAAAAAACCTCATTGTAATCGGCAATGGCATGGTAGGTCACAAGTTCCTAGAGTTAATGGTCAGCTCGGATGCTGCCAAAAACTGGAATTTAATTACTTTTTGTGAAGAACCGCGCGTTGCTTACGATCGCGTAAACCTCAGCGGATTTTTCTCTGGCAAAACAGCGGGAGATTTGTCTCTAGTTGCACCTGGATTTTATCACGAAAACGGCATCCAAATTCACATCGGCGACAAAGCAATAGCCATCAATCGCGAACAAAAAACAGTCTCTTCAGCCAATGGTTTAGAAGTTCACTACGACAAAATTGTTCTGGCCACCGGTTCCTATCCATTTGTGCCATCAATTACAGGCAAAGACGCTACAGGGACTTTTGTTTACCGGACAATTGACGACCTGGAGGCGATGTCAGATTACGCTAAAAATTGCAAAATAGGTGTAGTAATTGGCGGCGGTTTGTTAGGTCTAGAATGTGCTAACGCTCTGCAAAATATGGGCTTAAAAACTCACGTTGTTGAGTTTGCATCGCGGCTGATGCCCGTGCAAGTTGACGAAATTGGCGGGGCAATTCTCCGCAGCAAAATAGAAGAGTTGGGGGTTTCGGTTCACACCAGCAAATCTACAACAGAAATTGTTAGCGAAGATGGCAAAGTTACTAAAATGCTGTTTGCTGACGGTTCGGAATTGGCAACAGATATGATTGTCTTTTCTGCTGGCATTCGCCCCCGCGACGAAATTGCCAGAAGTTGCGGTATAGAAGTAGGAGAACGCGGTGGCATTGTGATTAATGATAGCTGCCAAACCTCAGATCCTGACATTTATGCGATCGGAGAATGCGCGCTGTATCAAAATCGCATCTACGGCTTAGTTGCGCCTGGGTATACAATGGCAAGCGTAGCGGCAGATATTTTGAGCCGTGCAGCGGATGACGGGCAAGATGCCCGTCCCACAAGCACTTTTACAGGTGCGGATATGTCTACAAAACTCAAACTATTGGGGGTGGATGTCGCTAGTTTTGGAGATGCTTTTGCCAAGTCTGCCGATGCTAAAGAAATTGTTGTCGCTGACACCTTCCAAGGCATTTACAAAAAATTAGTTTTAAATCAAGACGGCAGCCGGATTTTAGGCGGAATTCTCGTGGGAGATGCTTCGGCTTACGGCACTTTGCTGCAATTCATGCAAAATGAAATTGCTCTGCCACCGCATCCAGAAGATTTGTTAATGCCACCGCGAGAAGGGAGATCACCGGCCGGCTTTGGAGTAGATAGTTTGCCGGATTCTGCTCAAATTTGTTCGTGCAATAATGTTACCAAAGGGCAGATTTGTGAAGCGATTCGCGATCGCAATTTAACCGATGTTGCCAGCGTCAAGAAATGCACCCAAGCTGGTACGGGCTGCGGTGGCTGCGTGCCTTTGGTGACGGATATCTTCAAGTCTGAGATGAAAAAAGCTGGGTTCGCCGTCAAAAATCATCTCTGCGAACATTTTGAATATTCCCGTCAAGAATTGTACCATTTGGTGCGCTCTCAAGAAATAAAAACCTTTGAGGAATTGATTGAAAGACACGGCAAAGGTAAGGGTTGCGAAATTTGCAAGCCTGCTGTTGGTTCGATGCTGGCTTCTACTTGGAATGACCATATTTTAGAGAAGCCTCACGTCGCTTTGCAAGATACTAACGATTACTTTTTGGCAAACATTCAGCGCGACGGTACTTATTCAGTTGTGCCGCGAATACCGGGGGGAGAAATCACTCCCGATAAGTTGATTGTTTTGGGGGAAGTTGCCAAAGATTTTGGACTTTATACTAAGATTACTGGAGGGCAACGGATTGATTTGTTTGGGGCTCGGGTGGATCAATTGCCCCATATTTGGCGTCGGTTGATTGATGCGGGATTTGAGTCTGGACACGCTTACGGTAAGGCTCTGCGTACTGTAAAATCTTGTGTTGGCAGCACTTGGTGCCGCTTTGGGGTGCAGGATTCAACGAGTTTGGCGATCGAAGTTGAATTGCGGTATCGCGGTTTGCGATCGCCCCACAAGCTCAAATCTGCTGTCTCTGGTTGCACTCGCGAATGCGCGGAAGCTCAAAGCAAGGATTTTGGGATAATTGCGACGGAGAATGGTTGGAATTTGTACGTGTGCGGCAACGGTGGCATTAAGCCGCAGCACGCGGTTTTGCTGGCGACGGATATCGATAAGGAAACTTTGATTAAGTATATCGATCGGTTCTTGGTTTTCTACATCCGCACGGCAGACAGATTGGAACGCACTGCTACTTGGTTGAACAAGCTTGAGGGCGGAATTGAATACTTAAAGCAGGTAATTGTTGAAGATTCTCTCGGCATTTGTGCAGAATTAGAAGCGCAGATGGAACATTTGGTAAATACTTATCAATGCGAGTGGAAAACGACGATTGAAAACCCGCAAAAGGTGCAGCGATTCCAGCATTTTGTGAATTCTGATTTGCCAGATCCGAGTATTGTTCGCGTTGCGGAACGGGGACAAACGCGGCCTCCTTACGAATACGAAAAGGCTCTGGCTGGAGTTTCGGAATAACCCCTCCCCAGCCCTCCCCTTGGTAAAGGGAGGGAGCAAGATAACCCCTCCCCAGCCCTCCCCTTGAATCTGGGGAGGGAGCAAGAATCTCATTCCCAGGCTCTGCCTGGGAATGAATTCCGGGAGGTTATGCCTCCTTCCACGAGGCGAGGCAGAGCCTCGAAACCTACGTTCCCAGCCGGAGACTGGGAACGAGATTGAAGTAAACTAACAGGAAAAGAAGATGGTTCAATCATTACAAGTTTCAGATACTGTTACTACTTGGGTAGATGTGTGTTCTCTAGATGCGATCGCCCCTTATACGGGAGTTTGCGCTTTAGTTAAAGGCGAACAAGTGGCGATTTTCCGAGTGGGAAACGGGGATGAAGTTTATGCGCTTAGCAATTACGATCCATTTAGCAAAGCTTTTGTGTTGTCGCGGGGACTTGTGGGGGATCGCAACGGCACTCTCAAAGTTGCTTCTCCCATTTACAAGCAAAACTTTAGTCTGACTACCGGGCAATGTCTGGACGATGAAACGGTAAAGATTCCTACTTTTGCGGTTCGGGTTGCAGCCGATCGCGTCCAAGTAGCTGTTAGCTAGATTCAGCGGCTTAATTGTTCGATCGCCATTCGCCACCACCTAACATTTCTATGGGTGGTGGCGGATTTTGCATTGGGACGCGACCCCGTAGTTGTGGTATAAAATGGAGTTAATCGGCGACCTGCTCCAGGAAAGCTCAAAAAACTCTAAACTAATACTGGATCTGGTTTCGGATTTTTAATGCAAACAAACTCGAGGGGCAGGATATCGGTATGTTGTTAAAAAAACTTGTTTCCGAAAATAATCCCCAGACTGTAGCAGAGTTAATCCACGCACAACTCAAAATCGGTCAACTGACTTGGGGCGAACTCAACACACAAGTTTTCGGTCAGCACTGGCGGGACGAATCTTTGCACGAAGTCCTCAGAGAAATTGCAGCTAAGCTCGACAAAGAAACAGCGACCAAAATAATAGAATATCTTACAGATCAAAACGGTCAACAAGAAAAATTTATTAATTTGTTTTTAGCAGCGCAATGCCTGTTAAAAGTTAATAATGATGTTAATAAAAAAACCGAAAAAAAACTGTTAAACGCTTTAAAAAAGTTATCGCAATACGGCACGGGTTTCCTGATTCTTTATCAAAGCGCTCAAGAATTGCAGGAAACTTATCAAATTCGCCATCGATCGATCGCGGCGATCGCCCAAACTTGGAAAAACGACCCGCAAACCCTGCCTTGGCTGAAAATACTCGCTCACTCCAGTGACTGCGGCGAAGTCCGAGCCACAGCAGTCGGAGCAATAGCCCGCGGTTGGCCAGACCAGCCAGAAATTTACCTGATGCTCAAAAACCTCGCCAAATCGGATGGAAGCTGGGCAGTGCGATCGACCTGTGTCCGAGAAATCGCTTGTGGTTGGCCCGACACGAGCGATACCTTGCCGCTGCTGAGTGCCCTGGCTCAGTCCGATCGAAGTCCCGCAGTCCGCACCGCAGCACTCGAACAGTTGGCCTCTAATTGGCCCGATCGCACAGATACCTTGCTGCTGCTGAGAACCGCCGCCGAATCCGACGAAAATTTGGGAGTGCGAGTCGCAGCGTGGCAAGAAATAGCCAGAGGTTGGCGCAGCCTTTTAGGCACGGTTTCCCTGCTCAAAAACCTTGCCCAAACAGGAAGTTCTATCCTGCGAACCGTAGCGGTGCGGGAGTTGGCAGCGGGCTGGCCCGCCGCAGCCGACGTTTGCCTGCTGCTGAAAACCCTAGCCGAATCCGACAGCAGCAAAGAAGTGCGGACAGCAGCCTTAGAAGAATTGGCCTCGCACTGGCCCGACGAACCAGACATTTACCCGCTGCTGAAGACTAAAGCCGAGTCCGACGGGAGTTCGAGCGTCCGGCGCTCAGCAGTGCAAGCAATTGGCTGTGGCTGGCCCGGGAACCCCGAAACTCTGACTTTTTTGAAAAATATAGCATTGGGCGATCGCGACGCCGACCTGCGAGAAATAGCCCTACAACAGATAGCCGCAGGTTGGCCCGACCACCCAGAAACCCTGCCCCTGCTGCAAAAAATAGCTGATTCCGAGGATTACTGGACTGTGCGGCAAGTAGTAGTGGAAGCAGTCGCCGCACTGCCGTCAGCCAGTCTCGAAGTCTTTGGCTGGTTGCAAAATCTCGCCGAGTCAGACAGACACCTGAACGTCCGAGAAACTGCGGTGGAAGAGATCGCAAAACGCTGGTCTCACCGGAGCGAGACGCTGCCTTTCCTCAAAAGCCTGGTCGAGTCGGAGCAAGATTCTCACCTGCTGAGCGTGCTGGTGCGGGCGATCGTGCGGGGGTGGCCAGACGACCCGGAAACCTTGCCTTGGCTGAAAATTCAGCTCGATTCTAGCGATGCGCTTGTCCGCCCAGCGGCGCTGCTTGAACTCGCTTACAACTGGCCGGACAACCCTGAAACTTGGATGCTGCTGGAGGCGAAAGCAGAGGGCGATGAGAGTCCGGCTGTCAGGCAAATGGCTTTGCAAAAGTTAGCCCGGGCGCGGACAAATCAGTCTCAAACTTTCGAGTGGCTCAAAAGTAGAGCTCAAAAGGATGAAGATTCGCAGGTGCGGGCGATCGCCCTGGTAGAGTTAATGCGGGGATGGAAAGACGAACCGGGAATGTTTGAGTTTTTGCGCGATCGAGCTTTGAGCGATGCTGACAGTCAAAACGGTTCTTTTCCTTACAATCCCAGGTTTACAGCACTCGAAGCGATTATCGAACATTATCCGGAAAATCCCGGAGTTGTGCCGCTGTTGCGATCGCTTGCAGTTTCCGACGCCGACGAGCAAATCCGTGCCTTAGCGGGTCGCCGGCTGTGCAGCCAAGACTGGTAAACAGAAACAATCGCCTTTTTTGATATCTGCTGCGGTTATCCGGATGATCACCGCTTTTGATGGTAGATGAATTTGCTTTGGTCTAAAAGATAGTTTGCGCCGGAGCAACCAGTTCTTAGTTTCATTTTTGTTGACCATTTAAGCAATATCTAAAGGAGTACGTGTAATGGGTACTAAATTCAAGAGAAGAATTCTCTCAATTGATGGTGGTGGGATTCGGGGTATTATTCCTGCGATTGTTCTCAACTACATTGAAGAGCGCACAGGAAAACGCATAGCAACAATGTTTGATTTTATTGCAGGCACTTCAACTGGAGGAATTTTAGCACTGGGTTTAACTAGAAAGAACTCAGACTCTAGCATCAATACTGAACCCGAGTATACCGCTGCCGAACTTGTAAATTTCTATCGGAAATACGGACAAAAGATTTTTAATGAGTATATTATAGGGAATTGGGATGATTTTGCACAACCCAAGCACAACCCACAAGGTAGGCTCGAAGTTTTAAAGGAGCTTCTAGGTGAAGCTAAGGTTGAAGACGCATTAGGAGAAATTTTCATCCCGAGCTATGATATTGAACTGAGAGTACCGATTTTTTTTACAAGCAATCGGGACGCAGAGGAAATCGAGAGTATTCATAGCCGCAAAGTATGTAGCGGATTCAAAATGTGGGAGGCAGCAATGGCAACTTCTGCTGCACCGACATTCTTTCCACCCTACCAACTCGAAACGGGACATAATACCGATGAGGGATATTACGCTTTGGTAGACGGCGGAGTTTTGGCCAATAATCCTTCCTCACTTGCAATGATGGAGGCGATGATTTCTTACAAGAAAAAGACTTGTGAAGAACTACACCGTAAGGATACCCTTGTTGTTTCCTTGGGGACTGGCTCACTAACTAAGAAATATAAGTATAGAGACGCAAAAAATTGGGGACAACTCGGATGGGCACTTCCATTACTTAACGTTTTTCTAGATGGTCAAAGCGAATCTGTTGCGTATCAACTCAATCAGCTAATGGTGACTAAAAGAGACAAAGAGAATAACCGAAACTACTATCGTTTTCAACTTCCATTGACTAGCGATAATGGTCACGATCAAATAGACAACGTAAGTCCCAGTAATATTAAGTACCTTGAGGAGCGAGGTGAAAAATTGATTGAACACAGTAAGAGAGATTTGGATGAGTTGTGTAAGCTTTTGAAGGGGGAAACTGAACTATATTCTAATCAACCGGACAGTTAAATCGAGATACGGTGGGAGGATTTTTAATGGGTAAGATTTTGTGTGTATTCATTCCCACCAAAGGGCACCGCTTCCCCCATTACCTAATACCGATCGCAATCCGAAGCTGTTTTCTCCCACCTGAGCAACTGTTCCCGAAAAGCCGGGTCTTGCTTGGCACGCGGCACGATGCTTGCAGTTTCGGACGCAGAAGAGCAAGTGCGGGTATTAGCCGCTCTCCGACTTCAAGTGTTAAAAATTAACTGTTAATAATCGATCAAAAGGGTAATTGCATACCGCACCGCTTCCCCCATCATCGAACAGCGAACGCGATCCGAAGCCGTTTTCTCCCACCTGAGCAACTGTTCCCGAAAAGCCGGGTCTTGCTTGGCCCGCTGCACGATCGCCTGACTGATGACTTTCTTTTGAATCTGCTCTGTCGGGATACCTTGCTGCTTCAAATAATCCAACAGCCGCTGCACGCTGTCGGAAAATTTATCCGGCGTCTGAGACATCAAAATAAACGAAATTTGGCGCACCATTCGCTGGTAGATTTCCTGTCTTCTGAGCAATACTTCCTTTTGGCCCGGCTCCGGCGACCCACTGTTACTAGCAACAGTCAAGTCGAGCAAACTCAAAATTTCAGCGCCCTTAGCTAAAACTTTTTCCAGCATATCTGGATAAAGCGCCAATATGCGATCGCCCAAAATCTTGCCATTCACCAAACGGTTCGCGCTCAGCCGCAGTAAATGTTGTTCTCCAGCAGACTCAAAAAATTGAACGTTCAACTTGAGTTCGCGGCTTTCCAACTCCACCCGACGCACCGTAAAAACCAAAGCCTCCCAATTAGGAGGTTCAGCAAAACCCACCTCCACAATCGAACTTTCCTCTTGATGCTGCTGCCCCAATTCCCCAGACTCAAAATCGCGATCGACCGGCAAGCGATTTGCCGCAACTTTCGCAGTATAATCAAACTGAGTAAAAACATAGCGACAGTCAACTTTCGACAGATCGACATCTTGAACTTGCCAATTTTGAATGCAGCAGCCCGTAAGCTGCGCCCCCTCCAAATTCGTCCTAATCAAACGGCACTCAATCAAACAAGCTTCTCTTAAATCCGCCTCACCCAACATCGCATCCATCAAATAAGCGCCGCTCAAATCAGCTTTTTGCAAATCTGCATTGCGCAAATTAGCTTCGCTCAAATCCGCCCGCAACAAATACACTCCTTGCAGGTTAGCTCGCAGCAAAAGCGCCTTCTTAAAACTAGCTTTCAATAAATAAGAACCCGCCAGATTAGCTCGACTCAAATCAGCATTATCCAGCACCGCCTCAGTCAAATCCGCCCCCGCCAGCACTGCTCGGTGCAAGTCAGCGCCCGTCAGATTTGCCGATCGCATTTGAGCGCCATTCAAGTCAGATTCAATCAAATTTACACCGATTAAAATTGCCGATCGCAAATTCGCTTCCACCAAATGCGCTTCCCGCAAATTAGCACCAGTTAAATTAGCACCCACAAGACTGGCGCGGTTGAGATTCGCCTCCATCAATTCCGCCGCCATCAACTTCGCGCCATCGAGTTTAGCGCCGGCCAAATTAATTTGGTCAGATTTAACTCTTTGAAGATTAGCACCGCCCAAATCCGCTTCAGGCAGCGCGGCCCAATTGAGCTCTGCAGCTTCCAAACAAGCAAGGCGCAAATCCGCTTTAGCAAGATTTGCCCCGCTCAAATTTGCCCCGCTCAGATTCGCCCCAGCCAGCCCCGCACTGCGGAGGTCCGCGCGGCGCAAACAAGCCCCTATCAACTTGGCATTGCTCAAAAAAGACCAGCTCAAATTAGCACCGGTCAAGTTAGCACCAGTGAAGTCTATTTCTCGCAGGTTAACACCGCTCAAACTAGCGCCGCTGAGGTCAATGTGACCAAAGTTGCGCTCTCCCTGTTGATAGCGCTGTAAAAATTCTTGTGTTTGCATTCCGCAGGTTTGGGGGCTGGCAATTTAGCTGTTTTAGGACGCGCGGGTCAATCGATTTTAGATTTTAGATTTTAGATTTTAGATTAAAGCATTGACCCCACAGATAAATTCGGGGGGCAAGTTTCATCGGATACAGGTTTTTTATTTCTGGACGGATGAATCCGGGGGCTTGTATCCTGGATGCTTACGGTCAATAACTTTAACTGTAAGGTACGCACGGAACACTAGCGGGCTAGGCACGGGAACACTACTCCTACTACTTACTGCAATAACTCATGTCCTCCGGGCGATCCGTGGGTACTTTACCCTATAGATGGCGGTTCAAAGGATTTGGTGCGTAAGTTCTATTTCTACTACCAGTTTTACAGACTTTTGAAACTTCAAGTAGCCGAATTCATATCTGATACGCTGGGAGCATCTCATATTTGTAAAAACACTTCTTCTGGCTCCTTCCTTCTGACTCTTTCCTCCTGCCTCCTGCCTCAAAACTCCAATTTCTAGCTGGGCTGCTTTCATTGAGATGCTCCCGATACGCTGCCCCACCGGAGAGTGTTTTTACCTAAAGCGCTGCAATTCTTGCTGCAAGTGCTTTCCCCATTTAGTCGCTAGAGAAATTTCTGTAAAAGGAACCTGCACCGCAGCGGCATCTTTCAACAAAAATTCGAGGGCGATTGGACTTCCAGAATTCGGCGGCGACTCTAAATCAACTGCTTGAGAGTTGACTGACAACCGCAGCGACTGCACGTCTTTTAAAGAAAAAGTTTGCAAATTCACAGGCCCGCTGCGAGTAGGTTTTCCCCAAGTTAAACAGTCTTCTTTTTGACCGAGTACAGCATAAATATCGTACTTGGCTACTTCGAATTGTTCGGCCCAGACGCGATACGCTTCCAGCTTTTGATACTCGTTCCATCCAGCCCAAGCCAGAAAAATAAAAATTGCCAGCAGCGGCAGCCACATTAAACCTCTTTCCATGCAATACCCTTGTTGAAAATACTCGCTTGTTCTGTTTGTCATCTTCTCTCATGATACAATTAATTGAACTCCTAAAACTTGCTCTGCAATTTAAACTAGAAATTAGAGCAATTTTTGTTCGAGCAACAGCCACTGCCGAAAACAACCAAAAGCCCAGGTGGGAGATATCCACAAGTCGCAGCAAGGAAAACTGGCGCTGGCGGTGAAAATTGGGTTATTGTGGGGAACAAGCCTTCCCTAAACGGACGATCGGCCATGAAAAAGTTTTTCCTTCTGTGCTTATTTTTAATCGGGTTCGGCTGGGCGATTTCTAATTTCCCAGGACTTGCTACTCAAGGCACTTACGACTCGATTGTGCTGGATTTCCGCGAAGATTTGGGTGCTGCTGAGATTGCGAAAGAAGTAAATGCGATCGCCCAACAGTACCAAGTCGCACCGCAACTCAACAGCGAATTCTCAGCAGGCGACAATGTATATGTAGTTAAGGGCGATCGCACTTTGCTAAAGGCCCTGAGAAAATCAAATTTGGCTAAAGATACCGAATACATTGAACCGAACTACGTCTACAGCGCTTTCGAGATTCCCAACGACCCCATGTATACAAAGCAGTGGAATCTCCGCAGCATCAATGTAGAATCTGCCTGGAACGAAACCAAAGGCAGCGGCACAACAGTAGCGATAATTGACACGGGTATTACTCCAGTCGCTGACTTAAAAGAAACCAAATTTGTACCGGGCTACGACTTTGTAAACGATCGCGCCGAGGCCTACGATGACAACGGCCACGGTACTCACGTCGCAGGTACAGTCGCCCAATCAACTAACAACAATTACGGCGTCGCAGGCATCGCCTACGAAGCAGCTTTAATGCCGCTAAAAGTGTTAAGCGGCAGCGGTGGCGGCACGGTTTCCGACATCGCCGAAGCGATTAAATTTGCTGCTGACAACGGCGCAGATGTCATCAACATGAGTTTAGGCGGCGGTGGCGAAAGTCAGTTAATGGAAGAGGCGATAGACTACGCCCACTCTAAAGGCGTTGTCATCATCGCAGCCGCCGGCAACTCCGGCGAGAGTTCCGCTTCTTATCCCGCCCGTTATCCCCACGTCATCGGCGTTTCCGCCCTCGGCCCCGACGACGAAAAAGCCTCTTACTCCAATTTCGGCGCGGGAGTTGACATTTCAGCCCCCGGCGGTTCTGAAATGGGCAAGATCCTGCAAAGTACGATCGACCCGGAAACCGGCGCCGAAGTCTTTGAAGGCTACCAAGGCACTAGCATGGCTTCTCCCCACGTTGCAGCCGTTGCAGCCCTTGTCAAGGCTTCCGGCATCACAGAACCAGACGCAATTCGCAGCGTGCTCTTGCAGTCCTCGCGAACTGTCGCTGAAGATCCGTTAAACCATTTTGGTTCGGGACACCTCGACGCAGCAGCAGCAGTTCAGCTAGCCCAGCGCGGACAAATTAACTTCCGCGATTTCTTCCGCTGGCTGCGCGATAACGGCTATCTCAACCCCCGCTTTTGGATTGACGGCGGTGCAGTCGCCCTGTTGCCTAAAATTGCCATGGTGCTCGGTTCTTACCTGCTGGCTTTCTTTTTGCGGAATTATTTTCCGTTCCAGTGGACTTGGGGTTTTGCCGGCGGCCTGATGGCTGGTAGTTCTGGGTTCTTTTTCCTGCGGAACTTGTTTGTATTTGACTTGCCGCAGTGGCCGATGCGGGTGATGGGCAGTTCTATTCCCGAACTCGGCGGCGCAATTAATGGCAGCAGTATGCTGAATCCCTTTTTTGCTAGCGTTTTAATTCCTGGGATTTTGATTGCTTTACTGTTGGGACATCAACAGTGGAAGTGGATCGCGATCGCAATTTCGATCGGCTTTGCCAGCAGTTTAGCGGTGAATGCTTTTGTGTCTCCCGCAGTCTGGGGATTGGGCACAGGTTTGTTATCACAAACATTTTTGATTGTCAATGCTTTACTGTGTTTCGGACTGGCGCGTTTAGCAATTAAAACAGAGGTGCGATCGGCATGAGTATTACTGTCAAAGGTGTAATTGAACGCAAAGGATTGGGTCCCGGTACTTGGGCTTTGGTTGGCGAAGATGGGGAAACTTACGAACTTAAGGATGCTCCTTCTGACTTGAAAAAAGCTGGTTTGAAAGTCAGTGTTAAAGGTGAAGTGCGTAAGGATGTGATGACTTTTGCTATGATCGGCCCAGTGCTTGAGGTGCAATCTTTTGAGGCGATTTAGCCTAATTGGTTAATGCAGCTTTTGAGCAAAAAAAAACCCCGGCCAAAATTGGCTGGGGTTTATTAATCAGGGTGCATCTTTATTTACTTTCCAGCGGCTAGCACGAGGTTCGGGACAAATTTGATTTTTGACCGCAGATGCACGCAGATTAACGCGGATAATTCTTGATTTACAGCACTTTTCAGGTTAGTGAGGTACACAACAGAGGTAGGGACACGGCGCCGTGCCGTTTCCCTACGGCAATAGAAGAGCAATCTGGGTGTACTTCATAAACGTGGAATCTGCTGTATTGAAATTTTGCGGTTTTGGCTGCAATAGGAAAAAAAAACCCGGCCAAAATTGGTCGGGAGTTAATTAATCAGGGTGCATCTACTAATTTAGTCTCCGGTTCGAGGTGTACCTGTTCCGGAAAGTTTGGGAAAATTTGCGAAAATTCGTGGTTTGGGGCGCGATCGCCAAAAAAAAACCCCAAACCAGAATTGGCGGGGAGTTAATTAATCAGGGTGCATCTACCAATTAAGCTTCCTGAGAATTCCAGCGCCATCCGGACAACCTCAAACTTTATTCAGCATCACTCTGGATACCGCAAAAAAAACCCCAAACCAAAATTGGCGGGGAGTTAATTAATCAGGGTGCATCTACCAATTAAGCTTCCTGAGAATTCCAACGCCATCCGGACAACCTCAAACTTTATTCAGCATCACTCTGGATACCGCAAAAAAAAACCGGCCAAAATTGGTCGGGAGTTAATTAATCAGGGTGCATCTACTAATTTAATCTCCCGCCTCAAAACACCTCTTTCAGGACACTTTGACAGAATTTTGGAGAATTTGTGGCGAGGGCGGGCGATCGCCAAAAAAAACCCGGCCAAAATTGGTCGGGAGTTAATTAATCAGGGTGCATCTACTAATTAAGCTTGCTGAGAATTCGAGCGCAATCCGGACACTTACCACTAAAAACTCACAACTCTTTTCGGTGAACCAGAGTTGCACTAGCTTGGTCTGTCGGAACTAGCAAGACTTCGCTAATATTGACATGGGGCGATCGCGTCGCGCAAAAATACACGACATCAGCTACATCGTCAGCAGTCAGAGGTGTCAATCCTTGATAGACATTTTTTGCTTTTTCTGAATCGCCGTGAAACCGGACATTGCTAAATTCTGTTTCCACCAAACCAGGCTCTATTTCCGTCACCCGCACTGGTGTTCCCAAAAGGTCTTGTTTCAACCCTTCAGAAATAGCTCTCACTGCTGCTTTGGAAGCGCAATAAACATTGCCTTTCGGATAAGTTTGGCGGCCGGCTATTGAGCCGATATTCACTACGTGGCCGCGGCCTCGGCTTACCATTCCCGGCACGATCGAGCGAGTCATGTACAGCAAGCCTTTAACATTGGTATCAATCATTTCTTCCCAATCTTGAAAGCTGCCTTCGTGCAGTTTGTCTAAACCCCGGCTCAATCCCGCATTATTAATTAGAATATCAATGCTTTTCCAGGCATCGGGAAGTGCAGCTATCGCAGATTCGACTTGCGGGCGATCGCGCACGTCCAATTCTAGCAAATAAATCTCGTTCGCCGACGCGATCGATTTTGTTTCTACAAGTTCGTTTGCCAGTCGATCGAGCTTTTCAAGACGGCGGGCTGCTAAAATTAGTTTGGCTCCACCTTTGGCGAATATCTTGGCACAGGCCGATCCGATACCGCTACTCGCACCTGTAATCAAAACAATTTGATTTTGGATAGAAATCATACCATTTTAGATTTTAGATTTTAGATTTTAGATTTGAGAATTGCGAATGACTAATGAGATAAGGGTTTGGATATTTCATACAGTTGTATTACTTTTGGTAACTGGGATAATTTTAAGAAGAAATAAGTTCGGCAACGGATTTGCTTTCTTCGGATTTAACGGATGTTTGAGTCCGAGGTTCGAGCGAAGAAGTTAGTTTTGAGTTGGTATAAAATCAAGTTCGGTCAATTAACCGTAATTCTGGTATTGGCGAGTTTACGGGCTTCTGTCATTTGTCTTAAAGATTTTATTAAACCCGCCACTACTGAAATTACCCAAATAATACCATTTTTCCCGAAAAATCCAACTGTATGCCCGCGATTATAACGCTTAATTCATAAGTCATTCCCAATCGAAAATCGAAAATGGTATAACCCATAACACCTATTTTATTACTTGACAACCCGCAATCGCACACTAACTGTTGCAATTCCACCTTGTCGCATCAAAACTGCTGAAACCCACCGATTTTCTGGCGTAGCCGGAGCTTTACCTACCTTAAAAATTCCCCCGGAATTTAGCAACTCCAGCTCGACTTCTGAGGGATTAAAAAAGGTTTTTTCGGTAATGGGTTCCTCCAAAACTGTCCCTATTAAAATATCATCGCCGATCGGCTCTCGCACAATGGCATCAAAATGGTACTCTTGGCCAACCTTAACTTGCTCCGGCACATTCACTTGAATTGTGGGAGGATTTTGGCCAGAAGTAAGCTGAGTTTGTTCTGCTAAAATCTCTTGATTAACTATTTTTTCACCTTCAAAGCGCTGCTGGGAACGGATGGTAGCTTTGAGAGTTAATTCTCTGCCATCCTTTTTTTGAGTGCCGGCAATTGTAGTTATGGTTTCTGCGATAATCGCGCTACCTTCGGTTTTCCAAGATTTGATCTCGGTGCGGTAATTTAAACTGGGATATCGATCCCAGAGTTGGGTGAGGGCTTTTTCCATGCTTTGGCTGTTTAAGCCGTCAGAATGAGTGAAATTCGGGCTGTAAAATGCCATGACTGCTTTGACATCGCGCCGATTGGCCGCTGCGTCAATTTCTGTTAGCACTTTTGTGAGTGGGGCAGGCGCATTTGCAGGGGTTTGGGCGATCGTTCGGGGAGTCGCCGCGATCGCACCGATCGCTTTTGCTGCATTAGGATGGAGCACGCCAGCACTTACCACTGTTAAACATAACAAGATTTGAGCGATCGACTGCCCGCAGTTAAAGCCAAAAACGATCGCCCGTTGGCGCAGCCCTCGAAGAGGATCGGCTTTTTCGTCCCGACGGGTGGAAAAATACTGAGATACACTTGGTGCTAAATTCAAAAAATTACGCATTAGATGATAATTTGGTTATTTGTCAGGATTCCTGGCGCGGGCAACTGTTCGCCTGCAACGAAAACTGACAGCGGAAGGACGGACACGGCACAATCTAATTTTAGATTGCTGATTGATAATTGGCTGAAACTGTCGGAATAATAAGCATAATAATCTAAAACCTCAAATATAAAATTGATCGACCTGTGGAACTTGTACTTGTAAAAAAAGAAACAAATACCTTGACAAAAGCCCCCCTCCGGTTGTTGGTTGCAGCTAGCGGCACTGGTGGACATTTATTTCCCGCGATCGCCACCGCTAGTCAGTTGAACGACTGTCAGATCGAATGGCTGGGAGTCCCAGACCGCATGGAAACCCAGTTAGTTTCATCCCTTTACCCCCTCCACACGATCGCCGTTGAAGGCTTTCAGCAGCGATTTGGACTCGGTACAGTGCGAATTTTGGGCGGACTCGCCGGCTCGATCCTTCAGGTGCGGAAGTTGCTCAAAGCGGGAAATTTTCAGGGAGTTTTTACTACTGGCGGTTACATCGCAGCACCGGCAATTTTGGCGGCCCGTTCTTTGGGTTTGCCGGTGATTCTCCACGAATCTAATGCAATTCCCGGGAAGGTGACGCGCTGGTTTAGTCCTTTGTGTAGTGCTGTGGCGATCGGATTTGAAGCTGCTGCCCAGCATTTACCCCGCGCCAAAACGGTGGTTGCTGGTACGCCGGTGCGATCGCAATTCCTCACCCGCCAACCTCTAAATTTGCCAATTCCTGACAGTGTACCTGTAATTTTAGTCATGGGCGGCTCTCAAGGTGCTGTGGCAATCAACCAGTTAGTGCGGCAGTGTGCTCCGGCTTGGTTTGATGCCGGTGCTTGGGTGGTTCACCTCACAGGAAATAATGACCCGGATGCCGAGAGTTTGAAACACGAACAATATTTATCGATGCCATTTTACGACAATGTGGCGAGTTTGTTGCAGCGAGCAAATTTAGCCATTAGTCGATCGGGCGCGAGTGCTCTAACAGAATTAGCAGTGACGGCGGTACCTTCTATTTTAATTCCTTTTCCTCACGCCGCTGACGACCACCAAAGATTTAATGCGGAAGTATTTGCTAAAGCCGGCGCCGCCGTGGTATTCCGTCAAAGCGAACTGACAGCAGATGTGTTGCAAAGCAAAGTGTTGTATTTGTTAAGAGATTCCGACTATTTGGAAAAAATGTCTCAAGCAGCTTCTGAATTAGCAGTCAGAGACAGTACAGAACGTTTGGCTAATTTGGTCAAAGAATTGGTGGTGAGGTGATATTTTTTAGGGGTTTTAACCGCAGATGAAGGCAGATGAAGGCAGATGAAGGCTGAGGTTTTACGCGATATGGGAGTGGATGAATTTAACTACTGATTCTAATCCTTCTTTGGTCTTCAAGTTAGTAAAAACAAAAGGTTTATCGCCTCGCATTTTTTTAGCGTCTCGTTCCATCACGCCTAAATCTGCTCCTACATAAGGTGCGAGGTCTGTTTTATTAATTACTAATAAATCTGATTTAGTAATTCCTGGCCCGCCTTTGCGCGGAATTTTATCGCCCGCAGCGACATCGATCACGTAAATTGTTAAATCTACTAACTCCGGGCTAAACGTTGCCGCCAAGTTATCGCCGCCGCTTTCGACGAACACTAAATCTAAATCAGTGAATTTGTGCTCTAACTCTTCTATAGCTACTAAGTTAATAGAAGCATCTTCGCGGATGGCTGTGTGGGGACAGCCTCCCGTTTCTACGCCCAAAATTCGATCGCTCTCCAAAGCTTGACTCCGAACCAAAAACTGGGCATCTTCCTGAGTATAGATATCATTAGTAACAACCGCAATCTGGTATTGCTGTCGCAGCGCTTTGCACAAAGCATCTAGTAAAGCTGTTTTCCCGGAACCAACTGGCCCAGCAATTCCTACACGAAAAGCACCCATAGCGATTTTAGATTTTAGATTTTAGATTTTAGATTTTAGATTTTAGATTTTAGATTTTCTGATTTTGGATTTGGGATTGAGGGATTTGGGATTGAGGGATTTTTAACTGCGAAACAACCGAGTGTACTGAGTTTCGTGCGCCATGCTAGCCAGTCCTAATCCCCAACTGCAACTGCCAAGGTCATCATCTTCTAATTTTAAAACTTCTTGCGCCGTGCAGCTAATTTGAGACTGCAAATCTAACAGTAACTGTTGACCGGCTGTTTGACCGAGGGGAATCAGTTTTACGCCCGCACTCGCCAAATTGGCAGTCCAACTGTACAAATATCCTAACACGGCGGCTTCCTCTTCAATCTGCCAGTTGGCGGCGGCAATGCCAAAGCCGATCGCAAAATTGCACTGATTGCTGCCAGATTCCACGAATTCTTTTACAATTGTTGTTAACCCAGAAGCAACTGGCGATTCCCTGCGGGATAGCTTCGCTTCACGCAAATCCAGCAGCAACCTGACCAACGTCCGCCCCATTTGCCAACTTTGCAAGCGCAACTCTTCTGTTTCCTTAGCAGCAGTCGCCCAAGCATTCCAGTAATTCAAAGCCGTCACATCCCCTATCTGTGCCGCCCTCAAAGCCCTTACCACCACAGCGGCTTCTACTCGAACAGCCCCGAATTGCAGTGAATTTTCTAACCAATTCCTCAAAGTAATCTCGCTGTCGATCGCACCGGTTTCTACCAGACTTTCGATTCCCTCAGAATAACTATAAGCTCCCACAGGTGCAAAAGCTAGCTGCAACAAAGATAAAAGTTGATTGTTCACTGTGGACTGTTGACTGTGGACTGTTGACTGTTGACTTCTTGCTTCTTGAATTGCCGAAAGCAATTTAGTCATCAGCCCTCGGATTCATCGGTGGGAGTAAATCTAAAATCTAAAATCTAAAATCTAAAATCTAATGGCTGTGCCCGTAAGCACCCATTTCCGGCTGAAACGGCACAATTTCCTCTGTTACTTCCAAACCCATTTTTTCTAGCATTCCCTGCAACACAGAGTCGGGAGAAAGTCTTAAATAATTATCGGCAATTTCTAAAGCTACGTGGCGGTTTCCTAAATGATAAGCCGCCCGCATCAGTAGCAGCGGACTTGAGGCCCGCGCTGTCAGCACCGGTTCGGGTTTTGCACTTACCAGTACCAAACAGCTACCGTCTTCCGACTGCAATAAATCTCGATCGCGCAGTACCGTACCTCTGGGCAAATTCAGGTGCAGCCTCTCTCCCGTCTCCGTCTCGAATCGGTGGCGGCTGCGAGTGCGATCGTCCGCTGTCATCGGTAAAGTAAAGCTGACAACAGCATCGGGATTTGCAGGTAAATGTTTTGTGAATGTTAGCATTTTTATATTCTATTCCTCAGAGCAATTCACTTGACATTGAGTTTTTGAGGAATATATTTTTTAGAGCCCAAGAAATAAGGAAGACAAAAGTTCCAATCTTCAGCTCATGTTTCAGAAATTAAAAACGTCTTAATCCTGTTGTCGCTAGCTATTTCTCATTCCAATTTACAGCCAGTTGAAAAATATTCATCTCTCTGACCGCTCCCGTTCTGGCTTAAATACCAAATTAATGTTATTTTGTCAAGCACTCATCGCAGACGATCGCTTTTTTTTCAAAAAATTTTGCCTACCGTCTAGGAACTCGAACAATTTAAATCTCCAATATATTGTTGGGGGAGGTAGCGCTTAGGCATCCTGCCTGCCCTTAACAAGCTTTTATGGAGAAGTCTAATAGAACGGGAGAGGAAGAAAGACTCAAACCCTCAAGCTTATTGATTGCCCGCTTGTTGCAGCCGCAGCAGCTCGGCTTGAATTCGCTGTTTTACTGCCGGATCCGCTTGCTGGAGCAAAGTAAGCTGGTTGAAGCGACTAACTGTCAAACCATTGGTTTCGATAACTTTTTTAGCTTGTTGGCAGTAATTCACCGCGATGCCGCGAAAATTTCCAGACAGCCTGTTAATTCCCTGAGTTTCGTTGCACACTACTCTGGGAACCGAGCCTCCAGCCATTCTTTTAATTTCGTTATAAGCTTCCACCCGTCTGGGTTCTATTGCCAACACAGCGCGGGCGTAGCTAGTAATTTCCTCGTTGCTAATCTCTTGAGCTTGGGCTGTGGCTCCGAAAACGAGGTTTGGGGATTGTCCGTACAAACCGGGTGCCCATCCGCTAGCCAAAGCTGCTGCGGAAATGATTCCTGCCAACAGCGATTGGCGCAGCATCCGGTTGAGGCGAAATTTAGAGTTGTTAAGTGAGGTATTCATGGTCGTCGGTGATTGCTTGCGTGTAGATAAAAATGACACAGCGCTGGGAGGCTCAATCTTTTTGAATAATCTGGTGGCTAAAAAGTTCCTGCAGTTGGTGATAATCTTGAATTCCCGCAGGATGATTTGGCAGTTGCTACGGCGATCGATTTTTTAGCAAATTCTATAATTTGATCCATTGTAACATCTTTGGGCAGTTGACAAAACCCAAAATAGAGACGGTAATTTTAATTACAGAGAGTTCCCGAATTACCTCTGCAAATAATTCTCAAAGCGCAAATATTAAATAATTCTAAAAGTTATTGACAAATTACTCGCATTAATTAGTCTCATCAAGGTAAGGATCGTCAATTAAATAATTTCCCTTTTTTCTTGTGGGATGGGCTCTCGTAGCCCGTCTATCGGGGACGGGCGGGACGCCCATCCCACAACAGTCATGAAAAGTGGATTTTATTTAATTCTCATCCCTAAGCGCGAGCGAAGCTATCCCGAACGCGCGTCCCTTCGGTGAAGGGTAGGAAATCGCCGGGAACACCTCAATGAAAGCAGCCAAAGTAGAAATCTAAGTTTTGAGGCAGAACGGCCCGAGGCTTCGAGGCAGAAGGAAAGAGGCAGAAGGAAGGAGCCAGAAGAAGTGTTTTTACAAACATGAGATGCTCCCGAATTGCTTGCAAGGCAAGGTCAAATTTAGCAGCAATCGCACTCATCAATTTCCGCGATGATTTATTTAAAATTAAGCTGTGGTACATTTGTCGAGCGAGAAAATCCCCCGCTGGTTTGACCGCTGACGAAGCCAGAGCCGCAACCAAAAATCACGTTTTACTACCGGAAGATAGAGGCCGCAGCAGGGAACTAGACATTAAAATCTTGTTATCAAAATGCGCGCTAGCTGTTTTTGGCAGTCAACGCCCAGGCCTTCGATTCCAGTTCTCGCTTCCTCCAGTTTGGGGCTGTGAAAACTTGTCTGGGAGTTACCCAGAAAGCTGGTTTTTTTACGAAATAAAATCGTTACAGCCACCAGCAAGAGTTGACAAACCCGGAAAGCTGGAATTTTTGGGCCTCAGTTTTCTTGTCATCTCGATCGCAGATAGCGAATTTTGGCAAGCATTATCGCAGCAACTTAACAAATTATTAATTACCGATTGCCCATGAAAAGTCAAAAAGAAATTTGGCGAGTTATCCTCGCAGTAGCTATCAGTATTGTAGGCGTGCTGCACTTTGCAGTACCCGCACCTTTTATCAGAATTGTGCCGCCCCAGCTTCCTTACCCGGAAGCCTTGGTTTATATCAGCGGTTTTTTTGAGATTTTGGGCGGAATTGGGCTGTTAGTTCCTCCTGTCAGCAGGGCGGCGGCGTGGGGGTTAATTGCCTTGTTTATTGCCGTGTTTCCAGCTAATATCAATCAAGCCGTCAACAACATTCCCATAGAAGGGATTCCCCACAACCAATTACTGTATTGGTTCAGGCTGCCTTTTCAAGCTGTCTTGATTGCTTGGGCTTGGGTTTATACCCAACCAGACGAAGGTAAACCCCGGGCTTCTATAGTTCCAGATAGAACAGAAAATGCCCGATGAAGCAGTTCGACTACCATGCGGATTTTAAGAACATCGACTTTCGACAGCACCCGGAACTTTATCGGGTAGGGAAAGGAGAACAGGGAGTGCTGTTGGTGGAACCATATAAAGGAGAAATTCTGCCTTTCTGGAGATTTAAGACTCCTGAAATTGCCAGGGAGTCCAGCAGCAAAATTTACTCCTTGTTTTTAGACTATCTCGATGCCGATGATTTTGTGGGAGCCGACATGGCCCGCAAGTTCTTGCAGATGGGGTATACTCGATCGCGCCGTTACGCCAACCACAAAAGCGGTCGAAAATACCAGCAAAACCCTCAAAAGCTGAAGTCTGTTGCAGAACAAAGTGCCGCCCGAAAAGATATTTTGCCGCTACAAGCAGATCCGGTGAAAGCAGAATCCGCGGCCATTTTTCAAGAGAAATGGATGCTGGCCAAAATCAACGAGAAATATCTCCAGCTTTTAGCCAGACACCGGCAGATGTACGAATCTTATTTAGTCAAGTCTGAGGATTGACATACATTTACAAAAACTCAGAAATCACAATTTAGCCTCAGGCAGCAGTGCAGTTGTGCTTGACTATCTGGGGGCCGCATCGATCGAGGGTTGTTCTATAACTTACTCATCTTCTTCTTCCGCCTGCCACTGCCGCCACATTTCAAAGGCATTAAAGCCCCTGTATTGCAGATAATTCAAGACTTTGCCCTTGGTTTTCGGATCTGCTTTACCCAAAGTATCGATCTTGTATTTGCGCATGACTTTGGCTTTTAATTCGGCCAGTTTTTCTGCTTCGGAGTCCTGATTTTCGGCAATTTCTTCTTCCCAGACTTGCTCGAACAAATCGCTGGTAATTCCTTTTTGCAGGCACTTGCGCTTGATGGCCGACTTCCCGTATTTGCCTGCTGCAGAGGCGATCGAGTTTGCCACCAAGCGAGTGTCAGACTGATAGCCCCGGTCTTGAATTTGCGCGATCGCCTCCAATATTTCCTCATTGTCAAAACCTTTCTCTTGCCCCTTTTTGCGAAGTTCAGAGGCACTGTAGTCTTTGCGGGACAAGAGAAAATAGAAATAGTCAAGACAGCTCATCAGTTCAATCGAAGGGTGGCGCGCAAATACTCGTCTAGCGAATGCCAAATCCAGTCGCCTTGCCCGAGGCTGACTGCATCGCCATCGGCTTTATTCTTCTGTATCCTCCTCTTCATCATCCACATCTACATCCGGTCTGTCCACATCGATCTGAATCAAGCGAATGTGCTTGTATCCGAGCTTAATTTCAAACTCGTCTCCCGGCTTTAATCCCATTTCTTGGGTATAATTTGCCCCGATCACGATCGAGCCATTCTTGTGAACGCTAGCTCGATAACTCGCTTCTCGTCCGCGTCCGTCTGCTTTCGACTTCTCTAGCTCAATGCCCTTAGCAGCTAACACTGCATCGTAAAACTCAGCCAGATTAATCCGGGTTTCTCCACTTTTGCTGACTGTGAAGTAGCCGCAAAGCTTTGCAAGTTCTCTGCGCGGCAAATCACTGCCTTTGATTTTTTGAAGCAGACCTTTTCCTGTTAAGGGTGCTGTAGCTGTTTCTGCCATTGACCGTACCTCGCTTATTGGACTTTACTTATATCAATTACAACACATTAGATTAACTTTGTTTCACTGTCAATACTAATAATTCTCAATATTTAAGATTCTGGATAAATTTCTGCAGCCTGAAGACCGGGGGTGCAAGTAAGGATGCTCGAAGGGCGATCAATTTGCTCCTCGCGGCCCAAATGCTTGTGTAAGCCTCTCTTGCGATCGCGCGGGGAATTATTGTCGCAAATTAAATGCTTTACTTTTTTACAGTAAAGTCTGTTCCCTGCATTCACCAACCCCCGATCGAGTCTGCGGTCAAGGTAAAAACAAGACAGCCGTGAATCGAAATACCTAGAGCGCGGCCGCTGCAAATCTGCCGAAAGCATTTGCCGACCGGGGTTAACTTTTACCTCAACAAGGGGAGGCAGCACTTGTTCAAGGGTGTCCCTGCCAGCTACTTGCACGCACCAGTTTACAAAAAGAATCCAACTTTAGGCCCGTACTCCAAACCCTTATGGAATAAGTCATTCCCAATTCTTCAAGTCTTTAATCTAAAATCTAAAATCTAAAATGGTATAAACCCTGTTTTTCGGGCGCGAAATCCCCTTAAAACCCCAAATACCAACGAGCAATCTTCTATTAAGGTGTTCGGTATATAACTTGCACAGAAAGCAGTCTGGGGAAACCAATCCGGTAAAAATTGAAGGAAATTTCACCTGTTCGTTGAACGGGTTTTAGCTTAAAGCCGACTCAATGGGCGCGGCGGCAGAAATATCGCGCAGCCACCAGGAGGGGAATAGTTTCGAGCGGGTGAGATTGCTTCGGGACTCTTAACACTTCGCCGCGAATCAGTAAATTTCTAGGGGGAACTCGGGAAAATCTTCCTCCTCCGGCCCAAAGCCAGAGAATTTGAGGTTCTTTCCACAGGGGAATTGAAAAAGACTGAGTTAAATGCACAACTGCTTAAATGTTTGATGCACTACAAATTAGCAGCCGTTCCCGACATGGAGTTTCGGTGGAAATGTACTGGTTTCGACTCGTGGCCTGCAAACTGCCAGACTCTCAAAATTTATGCACCAACTGGAGGAGCGCGTCAAACTCACAGCCGCTTCCATAATTAATTATTGTGAAATATAGCCACCGCCTTGACGGTAAGGATGTTTTTAATTGTTACAACTCTTGCTTTTATTGTCTTGTGCCGAATGACGACGAATGCTCCGGCTGCCGAATGACTCGGCCCAAAAAGGGATACCGCCCCCCGACAACAGTCGTTGACAGATCCAAATTTTAGACCCTTGTTCAAGCTGCAAGATTCATCTGTGGAGTAAATATAAAGGCGTTGCTGAACTAGGGTATGATGAAGTGGTCGTCGGAGCGTCACAAATCACACACATTTAAAAGGAATATTATGC
>NZ_JAUBTB010000032.1:0-9566 GCF_036704965.1 Microcoleus sp. F10-B2
ACAGATTCAATCTCTATATTCCTGACTCAGCCTGATTTATACTTTTCCTCTGCCTAAAGTGACAAAAGAGGGTTAATTAATTCTGATGTCAACGCCGCGTACAACATCCTTAGAAAAGCAATCCCAAATGCGTTCAGCAATGGGATAGGGAGCTGCGTAGTTCAGCCGAGGCGGGTCGATCCGCTCAAAGTGAAAGGGAAGGGGAGGGACTTAACGCCTCCCATGTCATGCAATAAATGACTATACTTTTACCAGCTATATGTCAGATTGATTTAGGACAACAGAATACTCAAATTCCCGACTTCTTCAAGAAGTCGGGGATTTAATAGGTTCTCACTTGTTTAAGGATGCAAAAACTCTAAATGGTCTCCTGGAATCGATCGCAATTTTGCAGCCGATCCTTGCAGTTTCAACCTGCCGTGCTCTAACATGATAATCCAATCGGCGCGATCGATCACTCGCGGTCTGTGACTGATAAAAATCGTGGTTTTCCCGTGCCGGTACATCAACAAATTTTCTAAGACTTCCGCTTCGCTTGCGGGATCAAGCCCTGCGGTAGATTCGTCTAAAATCAATACGGGCGGGTTGTGGAGAATGGCGCGGGCGATCGCCAATCTCTGTCTTTGTCCCCCAGAAATATTCGCTCCGAATTCCCCTAAAACTGTTTGATATTTATCAGGCAATTGGCTGATAAATTCATCGGCACCCGCAATTTTGCACGCTTTCACAATCTGTTCAAAGCTGATTTCTGGACTTCCCAAACGAAAATTTTCCATAATAGAACGGCTCCAAAAATGTGCTTCTTGAGGAACCAAAACCACCTGCTGTCTCAGACTGTCGAGAGACAAATCCTGCAAGTTGTAACCGCCAATTCTAATATTACCCGATTGCAGCGGATACAGACCAGCAATTACTTTAGCTAGCGTACTTTTTCCGCAGCCGGAATAGCCGATCAAAGCAATTGCTTGACCGCCGGGAAACGTGACGGAAAAATTTTCCAGCAAGTCAAGTCTGCCGGGGTAGTGAAAACTAACACCCTTGCAAACAATACCGTCGCGATCCTGAATGGTTACGAAAGGTTTATTACTATCGTTTTTAGTTTCCGGTTCAGCGTCGATAACTTCCGAAAGCCGTTGAGTTGCTGTCTGGACGCGAGTCATTTCGTCGCTAAATCCTACTAAGGAATTCACCCAAGTAGTGACATTTTGATTCATGCTGATAAACGCTAGCAACTGACCGATACTCAATACCTTGTCAATCACCAAACCGCTACCAAGCCACAGCAGAGTAATGCTGCCCGCCGAGGCAACAAAACCCGAAAATATATTGTTGAGAATGCCGATTTGCGTAGTGCGGAAAGTGAGATTTGCTAAGCGGCCGAAGCGGGTTTGGAATTCTTCCCAAAGTTCCTGGGCACTGCTAGTAGTTTTGACTGTCAGCGCGCCTTTAAAAGTTTCTACTAAAACACCTTGAGTTTCTGCTTCCAGCACAAACAAACTGCGAGTTTTGTGCTGCAAAACGGGCAAAAACACGACTGTAGAGGCAGTCATCAGCACAGCAATTACTGTAGCTGCCAGTGTCAGTTCCTTGCTGTAAAACAGCATAAAAATAAAAGAAACTACAGCTATAAAAAATTGGCTGGGCAAGCTGATAGCGACTTGAGAAACTAATTTATTGATTTCTTGGATATCTTGTAATCTACTGACGATTTCGCCGCTGCGTCTGGTTTCGTAAAAACTCAAAGGCAATCGCAGGAATTTGCGCGCAAATTCCATCACTAATCCCAATTCTAAACGCTGGGAAAACTGAGCGATCAAGTTCGACTGCACCAGGCCTAAACTGCTGCTAAACAGGTTCATGACGATAACTGCGATCGCCACACTCGCCAGGAGTTGTCTGTCGCCCCGCACCAGGATGTCGTCGGTGAGCAGTTGAACTAGAAAAGGCGAAGAAATCGACAGCAAACCCAACACTGCATTCAGCAAAAATGCTTCCATTAAAATCTGGCGGTAAATCCCAATCCGGCGCATCCATTTTTGTAAGGAATTGGCGGGCGGTTGACCGTCTGCTGCTGCAAAAAACCGCTCCGCATCGGGTTCTACTAGCAAGCACAGCCAATCTGTCCAACCTGCTGCTAATTCTGCTTTAGAAACGTAGCGCATACCGACAGCCGGATCGCCGATCGCATATTTGTTGCCCTGCTTCCCATACAAAACTGCCCAGTGATAGCCGTTCCAGTGAATAATCATCGGTAGAGGGGCATCATCGAGCTTGTCTAAAATTGCAGCGGCTGCTCGCACCGATCGAGCATTAAAGCCGATCGCCTCAGCACCTTGTTTCAAGCCCAGTAAAGTCGTCCCTTGCTGGCCCGTACCGACAAATTCTCGCAAGCGGCTAATTGTAATATTCTGTCCGTAAAATTTGGCGATCGAAGCCAGACAAGCCGCGCCGCAATCTTCTTCGCTGTGCTGCAGCACAACCTGATATTTCCGAGAATTATTTGTTTTTCCGTAGAATGGTATTCCGGGGAAAAATGGGATGTTTTTTAGCATTTTTTCAAATGAGTAGAGCCTAAAGCACAATACCCACCGCCGCCTGGCCAATCAGCAAAAAGCACCCATAAAGTTATGGGCGATCGCTTTTTTCACAGTTTTATAACTGAATTAACGGAACTTCAACAAACAATGAGTTCTAGTTTTGGTAAGAGCTAGGGCGTGTTTTCAAACTCATTGTCTTCTAAAAATAGGCGATCGCAGGTAGGTTTGTTTCTGCCAAAATCCCCGGATTCAACAGCACAAAGTCTTCAAACGGATTGCAGCCAGAGGACAGACTTCTGTAGATTAATTTTTTGGATTCAAACTCCATCTTGTTTGCAATGACCGACATTAACGGGATTTAATCCTCGTGCTTCTAGGGCGATTTTTGTCTTTGATGTACTGCTTCAAAACTTCAATTGGTGCGTCTCCAACAGAAACGGTAAAGTAACTAGGACTCCACAAAGATTCTTGGTCGGGTTTCTGGTATCCAGCTTGTCCGTAACGGCGACTAGATACACCTTTGAGTGCGTTTACTATTTGTGAAACAGACAGCTTGGGCGGGTATTCAATCAGTGCGTGAACATGATCGCCTTCGCCATTGAACTCTAATATCTGAAAATTCATCTGTCGAGCTACTTCTCGGAAAGATTTTTCAACCAAATCCAGCCCATCGTCCGTGAATACGGACTTTCGATATTTTGTTACGCAGACCAAGTGAATTTTTAGGTCTGTAACGCTATGCCTTTCCCTTCTATACATAGTCTTTATTTATGCAGACCAACCTGTCATCCCAAATACATACCAACTAAGCTTAACAGGATGAAGGCACGATAGCAGTACAAAATTTCTCCAAATAATAAGAAATGTGTAGAATCACTTGCCTAAACTCTGCTCATTATGTTTTTATTATTTTCAAGTTTTTAGTATAGCGCTACACAACCAGCAGCTAGCCAACTTAGACGAGCGATCCCCGCTCATCCTCAGCTCGCTCATCTGGCAAGCATATGATTGTGCTGCACTACAACTAATCCCTAGGGTTCAACAAACTGTCCAGCTCGTCTTTTTTCAAAGACTAAACTTCAAGCAGCCTGCTTGTCATACCTCATATTGAAGGTGAAAACGCAGCTATCAATAGGTCTAAAAAAACTACTCTATGCTGATTAGTGTTTGGAATAAATACGTTTAAATGCTAGATACATTAAGTACGGTGTCCCAGGGGGATAGTAGTATTTGTATTGCCGTTTTGGATGGTCCTGTTGACCAAAATCATCCTTGCTTCCAAGGCGCCGACTTAACGTTTCTTCCCACCTTGGTTAAAGCGGAGGCCCAGATCGGTGGCAATATGTCCGCCCACGGCACCCACGTTGCCAGCATTATCTTTGGGCAACCGGGCAGTCCGGTGGAGGGGATAGCTCCCAAATGTAAAGGAATAATTGTGCCAGTCTTCGCCGACGATCGCCTCAAAACTTCCCAGCTAGATTTGGCTAGGGGGATCGAGCAAGCAGTCAATGCCGGCGCCCACGTGATCAACCTCAGTGGGGGTCAACTGACCGACTATGGCGAGGCCGATGGCTGGTTGCGGAATGCCGTTCGTCTGTGCCGAGAGAACAACGTCTTGCTCGTCGCTGCGGCTGGCAACAACAGTTGCGATTGCTTGCACGTACCCGCTGCTTTGCCCTCTGTGCTAGCGGTAGGGGCGATGGATGCTAATGGCAAACCCCTGGACTTTAGCAACTGGGGCGAAGCCTACAAAGACCAAGGCATCCTTGCCCCTGGCCAGGACATCCTGGGAGCTAAACCAGGCGGTGGCACCGACCGCCTGAGCGGTACGAGCTTCGCCACTCCGATTGTCTCCGGTGTAGCAGCCGTGCTGCTGAGTCTTCAGCGGGATCGGGGAGAAACCCCCGACCCCCACAAAATTCGTCAAATATTGTTGCAGAGTGCCTTACCCTGCGACCCTGACTTGCCCGAAGAAACCCGTCGGTGTCTGGCGGGCAGACTGAACATCTCTGGAGCCATAACGTTATTAAAAGGAGGAAAAATGGCTGAGAATTTCGCATCAGTGGGTGCATCAGAAGTAGAAGCCGCAGGCTGCGGTTGTGATGGCGGCTTAACCAACGCCAGTGAAGCGATGGCTAATCAAGGGCAACCGGCTCCTAGCTTGGTTGCTGCTGCAGCCAAGCCAGGAGCTGCTGAGGCTGTCCCTAGCAACACCCCCAACTTGCAAAACTTGATGCAATCGTTTCCTACATCTGTAACCCAACAACCAATGATGCCCAACATAACTGCTAACTCCGTCACCGCCAGCCAAGCCCCCAGCGAACTTCCGGCTCTCGGTCAGATTGTTTATGCCCTCGGAACCCTCGGCTATGACTTCGGGACTGAAGCCCGCCGGGACTCGTTCAAGCAACTGATGCCGCCGTTTGACATAGGGGGAGGGGTGATGGTGCCGGCGAACCCCTACGACGCCCGTCAGATGGTGGACTACCTGGACGACAATATTTCTGAGGCCCGATCGCTCATTTGGACGCTTAACATTGAACTGACTCCCGTCTATGCGATCGACCCCACCGGTCCCTTCGCCGCCGAGTCCTACCGCGCTCTCCACGAACTGCTATCCGGTCAAATCCAACCCGAAAACGATGCCGAATACGTTGAGCGCGTCAGCATCCCCGGCATCTTGACCGGGCGCAAAGTCAAGCTCTTCTCCGGTCAAGTTATCCCGGTGGTTGAACCCCAAAGCACTCGCGGCATCTACGGTTGGAAAGTCAACAGCTTGGTGAGAGAGGCGATGGCAGCGGTTCAAGCTGAAGACGGCACTGCTGATGAAGACCGCATCCGCAACACCTTAGATGGCTTCCTCAACCGCATCTACTACGACCTCCGCAACTTAGGAACCACTTCCCAAGACCGCGCCCTGAACTTCTCCGTCACCAACGCCTTCCAAGCGGCCCGAACCTTCAGCGAAGCGGTTGCCGTCGGCATGGAACTCGACAGCATTACTGTTGAGAAAAGCCCCTTCTGTCGCATGGATAGCGACTGCTGGGATGTGAAGTTGAAGTTCTTCGACCCTGAAAACAACCGCCGTGCTAAGAAGATTTTCCGCTTCACCATTGATGTCAGCGATCTGATTCCGGTCACATTGGGCGAAGTTCGTTCTTGGTCTTCACCGTATTAAAGGGCAATACAATTGGGGTGAGAGTGCCACAACAAAATGGACTCTCGCCAAGATATCTAGATTTGTTCACCCTATCGATACGGAGAATCCTCAACCATGCGACTTCCTATATTGTCTCCCCCCGTCAAACGGCCTCATTTCATCCAGCCTGCGCTGTGCGTGGATGTGGAAGATGGTCTTACCGAGGATTTGGTGCATATTCGGATGGATCTGCTCCACGGCGCCAACTATAACGATCCTTCAGCCTATGCCAACCGCAGTTTCAGCCAAGTGATGCACTCTAGTGCCAGCCAGAGTGCAGCCAGCCAGGGCTGGGGCGGCTTTGGGGGCATGGGACGATTTTATTAATGAGCCACTGATCGGCCCCTAATCACCATGCCTCAGCAAACTGAAACCCTATGGCAAATTGGTCAAGCTGGTAAAGGAGGTCAGGAGTTTTCGCAGGTAGGCGGCTGGCAAGAGGAATTTACCTACGTTGTTGGGTCAGATCGAGACCCGATTAACCAGCCCCAGATGCCATCGTTGCTCGTGGTTCCCGGTCGCAAGACCAAACCGCAGAGCAAAGGAAAGCAGCTTTTTTCCACGGACAAACTGAATATCCAATTCTCCCTTGTCCGAAGCTACAGCACAGGCGAACTTACGCTCTTTTACAACTTTTTTGGATCTCAAGTTGACACCCTCTGGGTTGATGGTGAGCCAGTGACCGAACTCGTCGGGGTCGGGTCAGGCAAGCCAACAAAAACCCAGATTCCCTTGCCAGCCCTCAGCGCTGGGCAACATACCCTGACCCTGACTACCGATCGCGGGTCGGGAGATGGGGCACACCGGATCGACTACCTCAAGCTAGAGGGGGTTGTGGCCCCCCAGCAACCGCCAACCCTCGAAACACCCGAAACACCCAAGGAAACTAAGGAAACTGAGGAAACTATGGCTAATGAGAAAAAGGAAACGGCTAAGGAGAAAACAGAAGTAACACCCTCGGAAGTCTCCTCGACCCCTGAAGAGAAAAAGTCTTACGTGCCTACTTCCCAGACCGGGCTGCAAGATTATGCCTACTGGTGCGACTACGCCAAGAAGCAAGCCAAGAAGTCACAGAGACACCCTAAACCCTTCCGCCGGGGCCGCATCTGGACCTAATCCCTAGCCTGTCTTGTTATCGTCCACTTAATGACTGACTGTTCGCTCTATGCAATCCACCACACTCCTCCAAATTAAGCCCCACTTTCATGTCGAGGCGATCGAGCCAAACCAAGTCTACCTCCTTGGCGAACAGAGCAACCACGCCCTCAGCGGGCAACTCTACTGCCAAATCGTGCCTCTGCTGAATGGGCAACACACCCGGGAGCAGATTGTCGAAAAATTTGATGGGGAATTCCCGGCGGAACACATTGACTATGTGCTCGATCGCCTCGCAGAGAAAGGCTACCTCACCGAGGTAGCCCCGGAACTATCCTCGGAAGTGGCGGCATTTTGGAGCGAGTTAGGGATTGCACCCCCCGTGGCGGCCCAGGGGCTACAGCAGCCGGTCACGCTGACAACGGTGGGCGATAACATCAGTGAAGTAACTCTTGCTGCCCTCGCAACTGCCCTGCGGGACATGGGCATTCCGGTGCAAAACCCCACAGACGCGGGTTCGGAGGCGGCGCTCAACATCGTCTTGACCGATGACTATTTGCAGCAGGAACTAGCCACCATCAACAAGCAGGCTCTAGAGCGCCAACAAGCTTGGCTGCTCGTCAAGCCAGTGGGCAGTGTCCTCTGGTTGGGACCGGTGTTTGTTCCTGGAAAAACGGGGTGTTGGAGCTGTCTTGCCCATCGGCTGCGGGGCAACCGCGAAGTTGAGTCGTCGGTCTTGGTGCAAAAACAAGCCCAGCAAGAGCGCAATGGTCAGAACGGGCGTGTATTAAGCTGCTTGCCCACAGCACGGGCGACGCTGCCTTCGACCCTGCAAACGGGGTTACAGTTCGCCGCCACCGAGATCGCCAAGTGGATTGTCAAGCAACACGTCAATGCCACTGCGCCGGGAACGGCACGCTTCCCCACCCTCGACGGCAAGATTATCACCTTCAACCAGACAATTCTGGATTTGAAAAGCCATATCTTGATGAAGCGGCCGCAATGTCCGACCTGTGGGGACTCGGGAATTTTGCAGAGGCGAGGGTTTGAACCGCTGAAGCTAGAATCGCGCCGCAAGCAGTTCACCCATGATAATGGTTACCGTACCACCAGCCCAGAACAGACCTTGCAGAAATACCAGCACTTGCTCAGCCCCGTAACGGGAGTCGTAACTGAATTGGTGCGGATATCTGACCCGACTAATCCCTTGGTGCATACCTACCGGGCGGTGCATAGCTTCGGCAGTGCCACCACCCTGCGGGGGCTACGTAATACCCTGAACTACAAGAGTTCTGGCAAAGGTAAGACCGATAGCCAATCCCGAGCTAGTGGTTTCGGCGAGGCGGTGGAACGCTATTCGGGCATCTTTCAAGGAGACGAACCCCGCAAACGGGCAACGCTGGCAGAACTAGAGGACTTGGCAATTCATCCCCAAGAGTGTTTGTACTTTAGCGACGCCCAGTATGCCAATCGGGAAGCCTTAAACGCTCAGGGTTCAGCGGCAGGTTATCGCTGGATTCCCCATCGCTTTGACGCCAGTAAAGCGATCGACTGGACACCAGTGTGGTCGTTGACTGAGCAAAAGCACAAATATGTACCTACTGGCTTTTGCTACTACAACTACCCGATGCCGGAAGCTGAACGCTTCTGCAAGGCGGATTCCAACGGTAATGCTGCAGGCAACACCTTGGAAGAGGCAATCTTGCAAGGGTTTATGGAACTGGTGGAGCGCGATTGTGTAGCTCTGTGGTGGTACAACCGCCTCAGCCGTCCGGGGGTGGACTTGACGAGCTTTGACGATCCATACTTTGTCCAGTTACAGCAGTTTTACCGGGAACAGAACCGAGAATTATGGGTGCTGGATTTGACTGCTGACCTCGGAATTCCAGCCTTTGCAGGTCTCTCTAATCGCACGGTGGGTTCAGAGCGAATAGCTATTGGTTTTGGGGCACACCTCGACCCGAAGATTGCCATTCTTCGTGCCCTCACTGAGGTGAGCCAACTTGGGCTGGAGCTTGACAAAATTCCCGACGAGCGGATTAAGGGTGAGTCGAAAGACTGGTGGCTAGAAGTGACTCGAACAAGTCATCCTTGTTTAGTCCCAGATGCATCGCAGCCGCTGAAGACTGCCAGTGATTATCCAAACCGCTGGAGTGATGACATCTACACAGATGTGATGAACTGTGTGGAGATTGCCCAAGCCGTAGGGCTAGAAACCCTGGTGCTAGACCAGACGCGACCGGACATCGGCTTGAACGTGGTCAAAGTGATTGTACCGGGAATGCGAACCTTTTGGTCGCGGTTGGGTCCAGGGCGGCTCTATGATGTGCCGGTGAAGTTGGGATGGCGAACCGTGGCCCTGGCTGAGGCAGAGATGAACCCCACGACTATACCGTTTTAAGTCTTTTTAAAGTTTGCGGGCGACAGGCTTCGCTACATACCAGATGTCGCCCTACTAGGCTTCTTCCCAACGAAGAAGAGGATTGACCCACCTCAACGGGTCAACAAACCAAACAACAAAATGAGGAAATTACTCATGGATAAGAAGAACATTCTGCCCCAACAAGGCAAACCAGTGATGCGGAGCACCACTGGTAAACTCCCCAGCTACTTGGCTGAACTCTCTGAGGAAGCTCTCGGTAATGCTGGTGTGGGAGCATCTTCCACTGGCTGTGTGACTGCCTACGATGGTGCGGAAGCATCTTCCACTGGCTGTGTGACTGCCTACGATGGTG